>JAGRBY010000260.1 GCA_020433835.1 Anaerolineae bacterium
CAGTCCGATGCTTTAGCATCGGGCTAGGGCGGGGCGGAAGTCACCTCCTTGAAATCCATATTGAGCCTTTTAATTTTTATCAGCGTTTATCTGTGAAAATCTGCGTCCTAATCTCTGGTTGTGACTTTGCCAGTTTACGTAATACGGCTTGATAAGATCAATAAAATTCTATCAATTCCAACTCCACAAACTCCACAAACTCTATCAACTCTAAACGGAGATAATGTCTATGTGCAGAAACATCAAACCGCTCTACAACTTCGAGCCACCGGCCACCGAAGACGAAATTCGGGCGGCGGCTGTGCAGTTTGTGCGCAAGGTGAGTGGCTTTACCAAACCATCCAAAGCCAACGAAGCGGCCTTTGCCATGGCCATCGACGAGATAGCCGCCGTCACGGCCAACCTTCTCGATGCGCTGGAGACAAACGCACCACCCAAAGACCGCGAAGAAGAAGCGGCCAAAGCGCGTACCCGTTCGGCTCAGCGATTTTCGTCCTAAATTCGTCAAAACCGTACCCATCCGGTATGATACCGGTACACGGAGACACGTAAATGGATCTTATCTTTGACGAAAGAGAATCGGACTCGCCCTTGGTCCACCTTATCTGGCAGAGCCAGAGTGAGCGCGACGGCTCCTTCATTTCTACTGCCATAACCCGCTGGGAGATGGTGGTGACCACGTACCAGGACCAGGTTACGGTCACGGTGCGCGGCCCCGAGACCAAAGCGACTCACGTTGATTATCCGGCGGACGTTGAATTTTTTGGTATTCAATTCAAGCCGGGGGCTTTTATGCCCCATCTTCCCACGGCAGAGTTGACCAACGACGGCATCAATTTACCGGAAGCAGCCAATAAATCTTTTTGGTTGAACAGTGAGTCTTGGGAATTGCCCACCTTTGACAATGCCGATGTGTTTATCGCCCGCTTGATGCGCGAGGGGCTGCTGGTTCGCGATCCCGTGGTCGAGGCCGTGCTGCAAAATCAACCGCTTGATATGTCGCTACGTTCCGCTCAACGCCGTTTTTTGCGGGCCACCGGCTTAACCCGGGGCACCTTCGAGCAAATCGAACGCGCCCGCCAAGCTGTAAACCTTCTCGAGCAGGGCACTTCCATTGTCGATGCCGTTTACCACGCCGGCTATGCCGATCAGCCGCATCTGACCCGTTCGCTAAAGCGTTTCGTCGGCCAAACTCCTGCCCAAATCTTGCGCACCGACGAAGCCAAGTAGCTGTCGTTTTTGTTCAATACAGCCTCCTTTTGATGTGCTATGATGATCGTATTGATAATAACAAACGAAGGAGAATATACCCATGCGAAAATTAAAACTTCAAGTTCAAATGACGGTTGACGGATACGTTGCCGGCCCCAACGGCGAAATGGATTGGGTGATGTGGAACTGGGATGACGCCCTCAAAACCTACGTCAAAGAATTAACAGAACCCGTTGACTGTATCGTTCTGGGCCGCAACTTGGCCGAAGGGTTCATTCCCCACTGGGCTGGCGTAGCTGCCGATCCGGCCAACCCGGACGTTGCAGCAGGCAAGAAATTTACGGACACTCCCAAAGTTGTTTTTACCAAGACGCTCGATGCGTCACAATGGGATAACACCGTTTTAGCCAAAGGCGACCTGGTTGACGAAATCACGAAACTTAAAAACCAGGAGGGTCAAGACATCATCGTTTACGGCGGCGCGACCTTTGTAGCCAGCCTCATCAAACATGGGCTGATTGACGAGTATCACTTATTCGTTAATCCCGCGGCTATTGGCGAGGGTATGGCGATCTTTAACGAACTTGATAGCAAACAAAATCTGACCCTTGTAAAGGCTACAGTATTTGAATGCGGGATTGTTGTCCTGAATTACGAACCGAAATAGATCGAACCGGCAATTACCATGCTAATAATAGATTGGTTCAGTTTCCATTATAGGTCGATCAAGCTCTTTAAATGGGCAAACTATTTGGACAGTACAACGACCATGGTACAAAAACTGGACCAAGCTTAGGCCATGGCGAGGATCATGGTGATAAAAGCTTCTTCCGTTGAGATTTATTTAGGGGACATTCGTGTTTTCATGCAGGGAACGTTGTGTTTACATTAGGGAATCTTGCCGTTGTGAAAGTAAATCTTGCCGTTGCATTGGTTCATGCTTAATTTTTGCTTGTCCATGGTACTTTTTGTTTGGGTAACGTTGTGTTTACGTTAGGGAATCTTGCCGTTGTGAAAGTAAATCTTGCCGTTGCGTTGGTACACGCTTAATTTTTACTTGTACATTCTTAATTTTTGCTTGTCCATGGTACTTTTGCAACGGTACATCCAAGTTTTGCAATGGTATATCCAGGTTTTGCAACGGTACATCGGTGTTTTCGGGCGGTACACAGCGTGTAATGGAGTGATAAGCGACTCTTAAGCACTATACTTTCTTGAAAATAGGTTTAGGTGGACAAATCGCTGATTTGTCACGGATGGAACAAGTCGGCGACTTGTTCTACTGTTTTCATTGCCGGTGTCGTCTCAACCGAGACTGTTGGCCTCCCGTGAAAGTAAGTAATTTTCATAACTAACTTATGAGTTTGAGACCAGGCTGAATAGACAGGATTTACAGGATTTCCAAGATTAAAATAAGTAAAAATCATATTAATCCTGCCGAAGGTTCTGTCTAAACTAATGTAACAACTTAGAGTTGAAAACTACTTACAGACCCGGAGAGTCAAAGTTTACCAACGCGGATGACAAAGCGAGCTTTGTCGCTCCAACCCATTTTCATTAACCATCAGGAGCAATTCCACTCATGACGGATTTCAATATTGCCGATTTGCGGCTGCATAACCAGGCTATTGCGCCATCGCACTTGGCGACAGCGGGTGATGTCGTCAGAAGATTGGGGGCGGTTCAGGCTCAGGATTATCTGGGGACGCTGTGGGCGCTGGGGCTGCGCATGCCAAAAGCGGTCGAAACCGATATTGAGCAGGCCATTGCCAACCGCGAGATCGTACGCACCTGGCCGATGCGCGGCACGCTCCATTTTGTCGCGCCGGAAGACGTACGCTGGATGCTGGCTCTGCTAACGCCCCGGATTATTGCCAGGGCGGCCCGGCGGTACAAGCAACTTGAGCTGGATGAAGCCACCTTCGCCCACAGTGAAACCGTATTCGCCCAAGCGCTGCAAGGCGGCAACTGCCTCACCCGGCCCGAAATAATGACGGTGTTAGAGGAAACCGGTATTTCTACCCAAGGCCAGCGTGGTTATCATCTGCTGTGGCATGCAGCTCAAAACGGCTTGATCTGCTTTGGCCCTCGGCATGGAAAACAGGATACGTTTGTGTGGCTTGATGATTGGCTGCCCGCCGGTAAGACTCTCAACCGGGACGAGTCGCTGGCCGAGTTGGCCCGCCGCTATTTTACCGGTCATGATCCGGCGACTCTACAGGATTTTATATGGTGGTCGGGGTTGTTAACAGCCGATGCCCGCGCTGCCGTCGAGATGGTGGCAGCGGAGTTAGAAGAAGTTGTTATCGACGGCCAAACCTACTGGTTGGCTTCACCTGATTCTGTTCCGCAAGCTCCATCGCCCACGGTGTATCTCTTACCTGGATTTGATGAGTACCTGTTGGGCTATCGAGATCGCAGCGCCGTACTCGATCCGGCTCACAACGACAAAATCGTGCCCGGCGGCAACGGGATGTTCAAATCAACCATCGTTATCGATGGTCAGGTGGTCGGCACCTGGAAACGGACATTGAAGAAAACGACGGTGACCATCGAACTCCAGCCCTTTAATCCCCTAAGCGATGTCGAGAGCGAGGCCGTCGCAACGGCGGCGGAAACGTATGGAGCATTTCTCGAACGAACGGTGAATTTTACCAACTGACCGCCGCATAAATGGTGTGTAAAAATCGGCTTGATCTTTCGGCTAAAAGCTGGGTATGGGTAAAGCCGCAGGTGCGAGCCAACTTCTCCCAACTTTGATAGGAGAGTGGATAAGGCACCCAATGGTTACCGCGATCGACACCGTATTCGACCACAATAAAGCGTCCTTCAGGGCGAAGATAGCTTTTGAGCTGCTGCACGACGGACGCCTGGGCCGCGTACTTCTGAAAGTGGAGCGCATTGGCCACGACGAGGCCATCCAATGGTGGCAGATCAGCGAGCGGTTGGGTGAAGTTGGCGGTTCGGTAATGAACCGTTGTATGGGGGAATTGCGATTGCATCGCTCGTGCTTGGGTGCGCAGCGATCCCCGATCTTGATCGATAGAGTAGATTTCTGCATCCTGGCCGAGCAGTTCGGCCAGAGCCAGCGTAAACGCGCCGGTGCCTGAGCCAAAATCGGCCCAGATACCGCCCGGCGCGGGTATGCCGCCGCGCAGCAGGTTAACGTGATCGGTGTGGTTCATCGAATTTCCATTATGATATGTTTATGCTTCTGTCCAAACAATCTTATTCGGCGCAAACTTGCCGCTTTTATAATCGAGCGGTTCCTCAATGCCAAAGCTCCAGGAAACGGTCGGCGTGATGGCGATATATTCTTTGTGACCAAACTGGCCGTCGCGTTCTACAATTTCGGCCAGGCCATGCACCTTGATTTGGCGCGGCTTCCAGGGTCGAACCGACTCCAGGTCGTCGATAATGAGCGATACTTTGGTGTTACCGGCCACCACATTTTTGTATTTGCGCGTGCCCGGTAAGTTGATACCGCCGATGTAAAAACGACTGCCATCGAACGCAAAACCGACCGCATCGACTGTCGGCTGACCCTTGGAAGAAACCGTGGCTAATCGGGCCAGATGTTGACTTTTTAAGTAGTTACGTTCTGCTTCGGAAAACATGGTTCTCTCCTTGTTGTAAGCGGTTAGCCATCAGCTTTCAGCATTCAGCAAAAAACTAAAAGCTAAAAGCTGATGGCTGAACGCTGTTAGCTGACGGCTAATACAATACGTCCTCGGCCATGCCCGGTCTGGCTGAGTTCATGGGCCTGGCGAGCCTCTTGTAAGGAAAAAATCTGACCCACGACCGCCTTAACCTGACCTTCGTCGATCAACCGGGCGATCATCGCCAAATCTTCACTGGTGGGGGTTACGGCGTTTTTCACAGCGCGAATACCCAACACTTTCGCTAATTGCGCCGATGGCTTTTCGAGCAGCGAGACCAGAGTTCCGCCGCGTTTAACAACCGTCATCGAACGCTGTAAGGTCTCCCCGCCGATGGTATCGAGTACCAAATTCACTTCAGACACAGCCTTTTCGAAGGGAGTAGTGGTGTAGTCGATGACCGTATCTGCGCCCAGAGAATGTACAAAATCGACGTTCGCAGTTGATGTTGTGGCGATCACCTGCGCTCCTTTCCAGCGGGCAAACTGAACCGCGAACAACCCCACCCCACCGGCTGCCCCGTGAATGAGAACACGTTGACCGGCACGCAGTTCGCCATCGCCAAAAAGGGCCGACCAGGCCGTTGTGGCTCCACCGGATATAGTAGCGGCTTCGGTAAACGTAAGCGACTGCGGTTTGAGGGCCAGCAGGCTGTATGTCTTCGGCGTCAAGGCCGGAGGCTCCACAGGTGTTACTGTATATTCAGTATAAGCACCGTGGGTACTTCGACCAAAAACCGCCTGGCCTTTACAGAAACGTGTTACGCCGGGGCCAACTGCCTCGATCACCCCGGCGATGGCTGAGCCGGGAATGTAGGGAAAGGATTGAGGGTAAAACTTTTTGAAGAAACCCTGGCGCATCTTCCAATCGGCCGGCAAGACCCCGGCAGCGTGAACCCGAATGAGCACCTCGCCGGCTTGCGGTTTCGGGCGTAGAATTTGTTCAGATCGAAGTTGTTCAGGGTCTCCATACTGGTAAACGCGGATAACCTGCATTGTTTGTCTGGCCATAGTGACCTCGTACTTAACTGATAGGCTAAGGCTGAGGCGAAGGCTAAGAAGTCGTTGTTTTGAATTTTGTTCCTTCGCCTTAAACCTGCTTTTTTACATCCTGGTTTTGCTCTGGTCAATCAAATTGAAAGTATTCCCATAGATCAGCTTGCGAACGCCATCGCTGGCCAGAAAATCGTGGGGAAAACCCAATTGGGGCTGGCTCAGGGCGCTGAGTTTGTTGCGCTGCTCGTCGGTTAGGTGTACATCTAAACAGCCCAGATTTTCCTGAAACTGATCGAGCCGACGACTGCCGATAATCGGAATAATATTACCCGGTTGGGAGCGCAGCCAGGCCAAAGCTACCTGAGCCGGAGTGTGGCCTATCTCTTCCGCAATCTGAATTACGCCGTTGACAAGCGCGAGCTTTTGTTCATCGGCTTGGTTGCCAAAACGACCTCCTTCACTGCGGTTAGCATTATATTTGCCGCTGAGCAGACCGCCGCCCAACGGCGACCAGCAGGTTACGGCCATTTCAAAAGCTTGGGCCATCGGCAGCAGGTCGCGCTCGACATCGCGCTGAACAAGATTGTATTCTACTTGTAAGCCAACAAACGGCGTCCAGCCTCGTAATGTGGCCAGCGTATTGGCCTGCGCTATGATCCAGGCCGGTGTGTCAGAAACGCCAACGTACAAAATTTTTCCGGCCCGCACCAGATCATCAAGCCCCCGCATAATTTCTTCAACCGGCGTGAGAAAATCCCAGGCGTGAAGCCAATAGAGATCGATGTACTCGACATTTAGCTGTTTTAGGCTCGCTTCGACAGATTGGACCATACTTTTGCGGTGATTACCTCCCCCGTTGGGGTCATCGGCCCGTTGGGTGAGGGTGTACTTGGTGGCAATGACGAAACGGTCACGATCCTGCTGGACAAAGTCGCCAATAAGTCGCTCGCTCATGCCTTTGGCATAGTAGTTGGCCGTATCAATGAAATTGCCGCCAGCTTCAACAAACGCATCGAATATTTTTCGGCTTTCCTCTGCCGAAGCGCCAAAGCGTCGATCATCACCAAAGATCATAGCCCCCAGGCACAGTTCTGAGACGCGTAATCCAGTTTTACCCAAAAGTTTATAGCGCATAATTTTTGTTCCTTTACGATGTCAAACCACTTAATGCCTTAGAAATATTAAAGCCCAACACGCTTATACGTTCCCAAGTCGGCTTTGATGCCAAGTCGGACGAATAATTCTTGAGAGTTGAAATTCATTGCTTGATGCATGGCCTTGACAGCGGCTTTGGCCGGCTCGATTGATTCGATGCTGTCCCATTCAACCATGGTCATAATATGGGATTCACCCGGCTCCGATGCCTGTTCCAGCACAAAATCCTGGAGAAAACCGGATTGCTGCTTGAGCAGTTGATGGGTAGCCTGCACCTTTTCGATGAATTCTTCACGGGCATGGTCTGGAACAACGAACTTATCGACGCGATAGATGTGTTCAGATTGATTAGAGAACGTATCTTTTTGCATTTTTCCCTCCACAAGAAGGCTAATTTTTTGATATCCTACAAATAAGGATATCGCAAGAAAGGTGTTTAGCCATCAAGCCAACGAGCAGTTTTTCTTTTGATCAAGGGGGCAGGAGATAGCCTGTCCATAAGGACAGGCTGAAACACTGAGGTATTGAAAAGCCTGATTTCACTGAATTTCGACTGCGGACGCGGGGGCAAACCGGCGCTCATTGAAACACTGAAACACTGAAAATGATGATGTCACTGAATTCTGCCTTGCAACGAGAGGGCTTTCTTGACAGTGAATAGATGAGAACACAGCCCGAAGCGGTTCAGTGGCCTCATTGCCCTCAGTAATTCAGTGTTTCACTCTCGCCCCATACCTAAAACGCACCTTATATCACGGGAGCATTTGCAAAAACAGAACATTTGTACTATACTCATTGATGAAATCAACAAAACTTTGGCTATGTTCTTGTTCCCTCTTTTTTTAACTCGACACCTGCTACAGTTATCATCCTCTCAATCCATACTTAAGCGTTATTATTCACATTTTACAATCAAAACTTAAGGAGGCATTATTATGACAGTTCAACCCATCCCCGAAGGGTATCATACCGTTACACCTTATCTGATTGTGTCAGGAGTACCCCAACTTATCGATTTTGTAAAAGAGGCTTTCGGAGCCGAAGAGCTGGTACGCATGGCTCAGGGAGACGGAACTATCGGCCACGCCGAGGTTAAAATTGGTACCTCGCGGGTGATGATGGGTGAGGCCAGCGGCAACTTCAAGCCGATGCCGACGATGCTTCATCTGTATGTAGAAGATACGGATGCGTTTTATCAAAGTGCATTGCAAGCCGGAGCGACATCGATTATGGAGCCGGTAGATCAATTTTATGGGGATCGCATGGGGGCTGTGCAGGATGCGTTCGGCAACCAATGGTGGATCGCCACCCATGTTGAGGACGTTCCCCCGGAAGAGATAGCTAAACGGGCCAGCCAGCAATTCTGATAGCGAATGTGCTTCCGGCTGAAAGGAGGGTAGCACAACAGAAACCGGGGAGAGCGGTAAAGAACCCAGGTTTTTGCCTAAGTTGTAAACATGTTGCCCGATTTAGCCTAAATAGAAGCCTTTGCCGGTTACATGTTCAAGAAAAACCTGGGTTCTAATGCTACCACGCTTCAGTGCAGAGCTACCGAAAGGAGAAACGCGTGAATCTTCAGGATATAATAACGTTGTATGCTTATAATGATTGGGCAACACAGCGTATTTTAACCGCCAGTGCTCAAGTTACTCCCGAACAGTTTGTAACTTCCACCGATCACAGCTATGGAAGTTTACGGGGTACGCTCGTCCATACTCTCGATGCCGAGTACGGCTGGCGGATGCTGTGTCAACATAATACCTTCACCCCCGAGCTGGAAGAATCAGAATTCCCGACGCTGGATGCTCTAGCGCAACGGTGGCAGACCGAACAGGGGGCGATGCAAGAATATCTGGCCCAGTTGCAGGATGATGATCTTACGCAGCGGGTTCGATACACCACCAACAGTGGGCAGAAACGCGCACGAATCCTATGGCACTGCCTGCTGCATGTGGTCAACCACGGCACCCAACACCGTAGCGAGGCGGCGACTATGCTTACCTCCTACGGCCACTCGCCCGGCGATCTCGATTTTACCGTCTTCTTGAGTTATCAGGAAGAGGCTACACTATCATTGGAGTAATTACGATGAAAACCTATATTGCCCTATTTAGGGGAATCAACGTGGGCGGAAAGCATTCTCTGCCAATGAAAGATCTGCGCGGGCTGCTTGAAAAACTCGATGCGAAGAACGTTAAAACGTACATTCAAAGTGGTAATGCTGTTTTCCAGCACACTACAGACGATGTCGATCACCTCGCCGAGCGTATTAGCAGTGCCATCGAAGAGAACCACGGCTTTGC
>JAGRBY010000261.1 GCA_020433835.1 Anaerolineae bacterium
ATAAGTAATCCCACGACTCCAACCAGCACCATAAAGGTAACGTCTCGAACGTGGGTTTTGAACCAATATTGTGCTATCATCAAGCCCTTTGACATCTGGATTCCGACGGAGGATTATACTCTTATTCGCTGAGATGCCCAAGTTCTATAGAGCGGGGGTAAATATAGGCGGGTAAAATGTGTGGAGGCTTTAAAGTGAAATAGCCTGGTGTGACCAGCACCAGGCTATTTCGGAGAGAGAAGAGGGGTATTTTTATGACTTTTATAGGATAACAGAAATATAGTGGTGCGTATATGAAAGAAGAGTTAGGATTTTATATAGCTAACATTGAAATAAGTTTGGAAAGTTTAATACATAAAGATGCGATCAGGTCAAGATTGGAATTGATGTTCATTTCGAGTAAAATGGCAGAAGACATAAAGTTCTTGGCCAATTTATTTCCAGCAGGACTTACGCAAATGACCGATTTTGTAGCGTAAATTGCCAATTTGCGTCACACGTATGCCAAAAATAGGAAACAATTTAGCAAATTGTTCTACAGTGTGCGTAAGTCCTGTCCAGTTCAGTTGATTCTAACCGTTCCAATGGTATACTGTCTTTCGTAGTGGGCATTTTTTTAGCCAAGGGCAGGATGGAGAAATTTTTCATGAGTACTGCAAATCGTTTTCGATTGTGGACGATTATTATTCTCGTCATTATTTTTTATCTGATAATTCGGTTTGGGGTGGGACTTTACACCGATTATCTGTGGTTCCAGCACCTTGGCTTTGAGTCGGTCATGCTAACCAGCATTTGGGCCAGAATTGCAGTTGGGGTTGGGGTTGCTATCCCTTTCGCTGTCATATTTTGGGTTAATACCTTTATTGCCCGTTGGCAGTCCGTTCGAAATGTGCTCTTTTTTAGCGATGAAACGTTGGTCGCCCAGCGATTTGTGGTCTGGGCTATTTGGGGAGCCGGTATTCTGTTGGCCTGGATTATCGGTATGGCGGCTTCCAGCGATTGGCTCTATTTTCTCCGCTATCTGCACCAGGTTCCATTTGGTCTAACTGACCCTATTTTCAACCGTGACGTTAGCTTTTACGTTTTCAGTTTGCCGGTCTTTCGCTTTGTGCAGAGCTGGCTGGTCGTTGCCCTCTTTTTGTCGTTGATTGGTACGGTCGCCATTTATGCTTTGGCACAGCAGAACAATTTGGCAGAAGGCCGGGTCATTGTGCTGCCGCACGTACAGCTGCATCTGTCGGTTATTGGGGCGCTCATTTTTTTGACCTTCGCATTTGATCACTGGCTCGATCTCTACGATCTCATGTACTCGGACCGTGGCGTGGCCTTCGGAGCCAGCTACACCGATGTTAACGTCTCGATGCCTGCGTTGTGGACGATGGTTGTGGTTGCCCTAGCTACAGCGGCTGTGCTGCTGTTGAACACACTTATCCGCCGGCCCGCCATCAGCCTGATGGCTGTTTTTGTATGGGTGCTGGTCGGCGTAATCGGGTCCGGTTTTATTCCGGGCATCATCCAGCGCTACATTGTTGAACCTAACGAACTGGCGCGGGAAGCCCCGTTTATCGAGAGCAATATTCGTTTAACTGCACAAGCCTACGGTCTCGATCAAATACAGGAGCGCGATTTTAGCGAGGTCGAACCGCTCACCCAAGAAGCGGTCATCGCCAATGATAATTTCTTGAAGAATATCCGTCTGTGGGACTATCGGCCGTTGGAGCGAACCTATCAGCAAATTCAGGCGATTCGGCTGTACTATCAATTCCATGACATCGATTTCGACCGTTATTTGGTTAATGACGAACTGCGCCAGGTGGCCATTTCAGCCCGCGAGCTGAATAAGTCGGCTCTGCAATCGCAGACGTGGGTTACAGAGCGCCTGCAATTTACGCACGGCTACGGCGTGGTGGCCAACCCGGTCAACGAAGTTACGCGCGAAGGTCTGCCTCAGCTTTGGGTCAAAGATTTGCCGCCGGAAACCACAGTTGATATCAACGTCGAGCGCCCGGAAATCTATTACGGCGAAACAGTTGATGATTATGTCTTTGTAAAAACAAATGAGCGCGAATTCGACTACCCCAGCGGTGAGCAAAACGTTTTTACCAGCTACGAAGGCTCCGGCGGCGTTGTTTTAGATAGTTACCTCAAGCGGCTTGCGTTTGCGATGCGGTTATCCGATACCAACATGTTGCTCAGCCAAGAGTTTACTCCCGAAAGCCGGGTGATGCTGTATCGAAATATTCGCGAGCGTGTTCGTCGCATCGCGCCATTTCTTGAGTATGATGAAGATCCTTACATTGTTGTGGGTGAAGATGGCCATTTATACTGGCTGCAAGATGCCTATACCACGTCCAGCCGCTTCCCCTATGCTGAACCGAGTGTTTTTCCGCATAATCAGCCCACAATGCAAATCAATTACATTCGCAATTCTGTAAAAATATTGATCGATGCCTATGACGGATCGCTTACGTTTTTCATTGCCGATGAGGAAGACCCGCTCATTCAATCGTACAAAGCGATATTTCCTGAGCTTTTTACGGCGATGAGCGAAATGCCCGATTGGTTGCGCAGCCATATTCGTTATCCCGAGGAAATTTTCCGCATTCAGTCAGAACGATACCGAACCTACCACATGCGCGACGTCAACGTTTTCTATAATAAGGAAGACTTATGGCAGATACCGCGTGAAAACTTTGCCGGTGAAACTGTCGCTGTGGAGCCATATTATGTAATGTTAAAGCTGCCCGGTGCCGAAGATACCGAATTTGTGCTGATTCAACCCTTTACCCCCAACAACAAAGACAATCTCATCGGCTGGATGGCCGCCCGTTCTGATGGCGAGAACTACGGCCAATTGGTGACCTATCGTTTCCCCAAACAGGAGTTGATTTTTGGCCCGCTTCAAATCGAGGGCCGGATCGATCAAAATCCGGAAATTTCGTCGCAAATTACGCTGTGGGATCAGGGTGGCTCGCAGGTTATTCGCGGCAATCTGTTAGTGCTGCCAATTGATAATTCGCTGCTGTATGTCGAGCCGCTGTACTTGCAGGCCGAAAACGGCCAAATCCCCGAGCTAAAACGCATCATCTTAGCTTCCGGCGATCAAATTGTGATGCGAACCACGTTAGCACAGGCTCTCATTGCTTTGTTTGAAGGGGCTGAGGATGAAGAGTTGGTCACACCTGTGGCGAATTCCAGCAGTACTGTCAATGAAGAAGATATAACCTCTGCTGAACCCGATTCCGAATCTTCGGTTGATACCGCTATCCCGACCGATTTGAGTAATAGAGACATCGCTGAGCTGGCTCAAATGGCCTCTGATCACTACGATGCCGCGCAGAGGGCGTTGCGAGACAGCGATTGGACAACCTATGGTCAGGAACTTGAACAAATGGAGGCCGTACTCGATACGATGGTTCAACTGACTCGCCAACAGCCGTAAATATTTTTTGTAGAACGTTTTCTACTTCTCGGTCTCGTCAAGCTGTCCTTCGATGCGATAAATACCCTCCCACGCCGAAGCACGATAGGCTCCTGTTACATCGCGCTCGGTGATTGTCTGGTAAGCCTGATGTGCATCGGTAAGTTGGCCTTGGGCTTCCAAAAATCGGGCTAAATGAAAGCGAGCACGCATAAGTTGCGGATCAAGCTCGATAGCGCGGCGTAAATTGGTTTCGGCCTCATCTAAATCACCGGTCAGAAACTGCATCCAGCCTAAAAGGTCATAAGCTTCGGCATTTTTATCATCAATTTCAACCAGCGCCTCGGCCAGAGGGATACCGGCCTCTTCGAGCCGATAACTGCGTCCGGCATAAAAGTTGGCCTGCACGAGTTGCAGATCAACATCATCCGGCGCAACCTCAACTGCTTTCATATAATATTCCTCGGCAGCGGACAGAAAACCCTGTTCCGTTTTCAATTTTGCTAGCTCGATATAGACGGCGGGGTTTTTTTCATCCAACGCCGCCGCGTGCAGCAGCATATCCTCAGCCACCCCATAAGCGTGCTGCTGCCGCAGATAGATGCCCTGAAAATAGGCCGGTAACGGCGATGAAGCATCCAACGATTCTGCTTGCCGGAACGTTACTAGCGCCGGTCGACCATATTGGGCCAGGGCATGCCCCAAAAAGGCCAACGTCTCAGCTTTTTCCGCATCCGAGGCCGTATCATCAGCAGCAGCGATCTGGAGCGCGTAAATCGCCAGCGGCCAGGCCTCGATCTGTACCATGGCGATGCTGATGGCCTGGGAGCGCTCTTTCGGTGAGCGATTTTTTACACTATCCA
Source organism: Anaerolineae bacterium (assembly GCA_020433835.1). The sequence goes on from JAGRBY010000261.1 coordinate 4,285, forward strand.
ATGTGGCTGCCAAGTAATCACGCTGGGCCGCGAGCGATTCAGAGATATCCGCCGGCAGTTTGGCTAGATAGTCACGGGCAGCTTTATTATCGACGGGGGCAGACAGAGCCGCCAGAAACCACGTTGCTTCATCATCGGGATGATAGGTTAACTGCTCCAAAAAGGCCTCCCGAGCCGCATCGAACTCCAATCGCGCTAAATAGACCCGTCCCAGACCGCTAAAAACGCCGGGTAGCTCCGGATCAAGGGTGGCCGCCTCCTTCCATAGCGATAATGACCGCAACGTGTTACTTTGACGCAGATAGGTCTCGGCCAACCCGGCGGTTGCCAACGAATTTTGCAAATCACGGGCTAAGGCGCGGTTAAAGGCATCCTCAGCCGGGAGGAGCTGCTGCTGCTGCAAATAAATTTGCCCCACCTGGATAAGTGGCCGCGCCGATGTTGGATAACTGTCTGCTGCCTGTTCTAACACGCGAACCGCTTCGTTATACTGTTGATCAGCCGCAAGATCGCGCGCGTTCTCCAAAAAAGTCGCTAAAGGCTCGGGTGTCGGCGTCACCTCGCCCGATTGGCATGCCACCGGCCCGAAACCAGCAGCTAGCCAAACAATCAGCATAATAATCAGCCTATTTAATCGCTTTGTCATCATAAAAGAAATTATAGCATAAAAAACGCAATCACTGTTTTTGTAACGTGATCGAAATCGAAGATGAATATCAATTTGATATAGTTAAACCAAGATGTATGGTGGGCTATTGGGCTAGCAAAGCTTCCGGTAATTACAGCCACCTGTATTGGATATCCAAGAAACAAAAATCTAATTTAGAGATGCGATAATAGTTCCATTTTGCACAATTAAGTTTGACAATAAGGTATATCTCATTTAAAATTCAGCTTCGGCTGGTCATAAAGCCTGTGAGAGAGAGACCCTTCCCCAGATCTGTGATGCCAAGCCTTTTTTAACAAAACCTGTATGCCGCATTAAGCAAATTATCAAAATGAAATAGTAAAAGGAGAGATTCATGATTCGTCGTGGAGTCATTCTGGCTCTATTCCTCGCCTTGGGAATTGCTGCACCTCCTGCACTCGCAGCCCCATTAGCGCAAGAAGCGCGTGAAGCGTTACCTGTATTATGGTGGTTAACACCTATTTGCTCACTCATTGCCTTGGCTTTTGCTTACACACTTTACCAAACGGTAATGAAACGAAGTGAAGGCGACGCTACAATGATTGAAATTGCCCAAGCAGTGCGTGAAGGAGCCATGGCTTATTTAACACGCCAGTACAGAATTGTGGGCGTTGTGTTTGCCATTCTTTTCGTTATCCTTCTCGGTATGAGCCTTATGGGCCTTCAAAGTTTTATTGTCCCCTTTGCCTTTATTACCGGCGGTGTTTTCTCAGCGATATGTGGTTTTTTTGGGATGAAAGCTGCCACAAATGCTTCAGCTAGAACCGCCAACGCCGCTCGAGATAGTCTAAATGATGGTTTGCAGGTTGCTTTCCGGGCCGGTGCCGTTATGGGCTTGTCAGTAGTAGGTTTTGCGCTGTTAGATAGTAGCCTCTGGTTTATTTTTCTCTATTTTCTCACCTCAGAAGGATTATCGGATATTACCGTTATTATGTTGAGCGCCGCTATGGGAGCCTCAACTCAGGCCCTGTTCGCTCGGGTTGGTGGCGGCATCTATACCAAAGCGGCAGACGTTGGGGCCGACCTGGTTGGTAAGGTTGAAGCCGGTATCCCCGAAGATGATCCCCGCAACCCGGCCACCATTGCCGATAACGTGGGTGATAATGTGGGCGACGTAGCCGGTATGGGCGCAGACTTGTATGAGTCATACGTTGGCTCTATCCGAGCTGCTTCGGCTTTGGGCGTTGGCGCGGTTGCAGTTGGCGCTGGCGTGGCGTTGCCTGAGGGTATGAGCGTTTTAGAGATGCAGGTTCGCTTTTTGGCGGCCCCTATGATTATTGCCGCTGTTGGTGTTATCCTCTCGATTGTGGGCATTTACCTCGTCCGCACCAAAGAAGATGCCTCAATGGGCGAAATTATGGGTGCATTGATCAGAAGTATTACGATTAGTTCCATCCTTATTGCCATTGCAGCTGTGCCGGTTATCTATCTGTTGCAGCTTCCTTGGTCCTTCCTGATTGCTATTATTACCGGCTTGGTTGTCGGCGAGGTTATTGGTCGAGCGACCGAATATTACACTTCCGATGAATATAAACCAACCCAATGGATTTCTCAGCAAGGCGAAACCGGTCCGGCCACGGTTATTATCAGTGGTCTGGCGGTCGGCATGCGTTCGACGGGTATTCCTGTCATTGCCGTCGTCACCGGAATTGCACTCAGTTTCTACACGACCGGCGGTTTGGAAAATAGTTTGCTTGGCCTCTACGGTGTGGCTCTGGCCGCAACAAGTATGCTGTCAACCCTTGGTTTAACGCTAGCCACCGATGCCTACGGCCCCATCGCTGACAACGCCGGTGGGAACGCTGAAATGTCACACTTACCCCCCGAAGTTCGGGAGCGAACCGACCAATTGGATGCTGTCGGTAACACCACAGCAGCAACCGGGAAAGGTTTTGCTATCGGCTCAGCCGCACTAACAGCTCTGGCTTTGCTGGCCTCTTACATCGAACAAATTCGAGCTAGCCTCATCTTGAAAGGCTTGCCCTCTATAACAATTGGCGGTGTAGATATTCCTTTGCAAGAAGTTACCATCCGTCAGTTTGGTGACTATTACGATGTAACGCTGCTTAATCCTGCCGTGCTGATCGGCATTTTTGCCGGGGCAATGACCGTTTTCTTCTTCTCGGCAATGACGATGGACGCTGTTGGTCGTGCTGCCGGCGCAATGGTGGAAGAAGTTCGACGCCAATTTAGAGAAAAACCCGGTATCCTCAAAGGAGAAGAAAAACCGGACTATGCTCTGTGTGTGGCGATTAGTACCGCCGGTGCCCAGCGCGAAATGGTTGCGCCCTCTATTCTGGCGATTGCCATACCGGTCATTATGGGATTGATCTTTGGGGTAGCCGGTGTGTTGGGCTTGTTGGCCGGCGGTTTGACGACCGGTTTTGTGGTGGCTGTTATGATGGCTAACTCCGGCGGTGCCTGGGATAATGCTAAGAAGCATATCGAAAAAGGTGCGTTTGGAGGAAAAGGTTCAGATGCCCATAAAGCAACCGTGGTGGGAGACACCGTTGGTGATCCTTTCAAAGATACCACCGGCCCATCGCTCAACATTCTCATCAAACTGATGTCGATGGTTTCAATTGTCTTTGCCGGATTAATTGTGGCCCTTGACAACGGTTTTGGTCTGTTGGGGATGCTCTTAGGCGTTTAATCGCCCCTATCTAACATCAACAAAAACCTCCCGAAGATGTACCTCCGGGAGGTTTTTTGATTCATGCAACGTGCGATAATTTAAGTCACAACAGTAAGCGGCTGCCGATAACGAAGCTCAAATAGCTCCGTGCCATCCGGTTCAAACTCTACCTTTGTTTTGCCGTCTGCTTTAAGCCCAATTTTCTCATAAAAATGTATCGCTGCTTTATTTTCGGCGAGCACCCACAAAAGCAGTTCCGAAAATCCATCGCGCTGCAATGATTCTTTAACCGCATTAACCAGGCTGCGTCCATAGCCGCGTCTCCAGACATTTGGATGAAGATAAATCGCGTAGATTTCACCAACAGCGCTGCGACCGACATCCTTATCGCGCGTTTGGCCAAACATAACAAAGCCGACGACCTGTCCCTCTCTATCAATAACAAGGGTTTGTCCTCGGCTTTCATTCAACCATACTTTCCAATTTTTTGCCCGCGTTTCAACCGATAAATTATCGAGCATCTTATCCGGCAAAATCCCTCGATACGCAGACTGCCACGATGCTACGTGAACTTCAGCTATGGCCCTGGCATCAGAGATTTTGGCTGTACGGATATTCATGGTTAATTACTCGATTTAGGGCCGGTATGTGTATCTATCTTTCTAGCGAATCGGCATCAAAAGTGCCGTACCCCACGTACCCGGGTTTTGCCAGTCTCGAGCCGGCGATGTTGAGACGATACACTGTTGAGCGTTGGAGCCGGGTGTGTCGTTATCGCTGACGCTAACAACAATGCCAATTCGGTCACCTTGCCGGGGGGTGAAGCCCATCCCTTGCCAGGGCAGAGCCGCTTCCAAAAAGTAGCCGGTATCGGTTAGCGTAACGGCTACCGAGGCATTTACAAACGGTCTGGAGGTCAGCGAACTCAACTGCCAGAAAGCTGCCCGGGGAGCCGTAGTATCGGGCAAAAAGTCGATCTGTACGTCATCGGCGCTGAGCTTTGCATCATCAAAATCGCTGTTCAAATCTAAATCGAGCAGCAATTGGGGTGAGTCGCCCAAGAAAAGTCGATCATCGCTGCCTGAATACGTTACTAGACCATCGTCGTTGGTAATAAAGGCCACGTACAAAAATTCTTCGTTGAAAGCCAACTGCATGCGGGCGCTAAGATCGGTTAAACTGCCTGCGTTAGGAAATCGGGTGGCGCACCCTTCATCGTAGGTAATGGCCGAGAAAGTGGTCCAGCCCAGGCTGTTTTCGGCCAGCGCGTCCCAATCGTCGGGATCACCGTCAATGGTGATAGTGCCGATAGAACTGTTAGCCCCCACAAACGGAGCCTGAAAATTGCCGTTTTCTGACGAACGCGTGGCCGCACTTTGCAAAACGTTGACCACGGCATCGCTCTGCAGATTTTCGGTAATTGGTCGGGCTTGAACTTCATCCACCAGATCGCGGGTTTCGCCCGGCGGGGTTAAGCTCAGCCCCAGAAAACAGGCATCGCCTAAAATAAGGCGGGCCTGATGAAAGTATTTTTGATCACGCAGGCTAAGCGTCTGAATTTCGCCGGGGCCAACGTCCAGCAGGATTCGCCCGATTTCATCCCCTACAGCATCAAAAACCTGAAGTGATCCATTTCCGGCGGCCATCCGGTTAAAAACACCGACATCTAAGGCCTGCACCCGGGCCTGAACCGTGTTGAAATCCATATCA
>JAGRBY010000262.1 GCA_020433835.1 Anaerolineae bacterium
ACCGCCTCGAAAGAAAAAGGTGAGATCATTAGCGTCAGCCGTAAAGATCGAAAATTACGATGGCGATTCAAAACAGGTGGCCCTGTACCCTCCTCACCCCTGGTGGTTGATGGAATTGTTTACGTTGGCTCAACCGATCATTATGTCTATGCCTTACCATGTTAACCTGATTATCAAATCATAATAACCAAACATTGCCTTATTTTCAACCTTAAATACAATCGGGACTTGTTCAGTGAAGTTTTTTCGAAAACTTTTCTCCCAATCAAAAGTTGATGTTGTTCCTTCCGAACTCCAACCAATGTCGGGCGAAAATGGAAACCTAAGCCAGCAAAAAACTGTTTTATCTGAAAGTGTTGTACTTTTGAAGCATTTACCTCTGGGACTTCATGTTGGTCAATTTTCAGATCGAGGCCGTCAGCGAAAGCGAAACGAAGACTCGCTGTATGTCATGTATACTGTGCTTAACCACGAGTATGGACACGAGGATTTTGGGCTGTTTATTGTCGCTGATGGTATGGGAGGTCACCAAAAAGGTGAAGTGGCCAGTGCCCTCGCTGCGCAAAAATGTGCCGGAAATATCCTAAAAGAAATTTATATACCGGAACTCATCGGTGAGCACAAAGTTGATAGCCGACCGCTTAACGAAGTGCTTACTTCAGCCGTCGCTGCCGCGAATGAGGCCGTGCAAAAAGAAGTGCCTAATGGCGGAACAACTCTGACCACGGTTTTGGTGATGGGTAATACTGCTTACATCGCTCACATTGGCGATACGCGGGTTTATCTCTTCAAAGATAATGAACTGAAACAGATCACCAAAGATCATTCGCTCGCCAGTCGGCTTGAAGAGATAGGACAATCGACCGCCGAGGAGATCCAACAGGCTCAAAATGTTCTTTACAAAGCCATCGGGCAAAGTGATTTGGTAGAGGCCGATGTTGATATCTATTCTCAACATTTACCTCCCGGTGCATCCCTATTTATGTGTACGGATGGATTATGGGGATTAGTCAATAATGATGATATAAAAAGCATCTTAATCCAAGCTGATACCCCCCAATTGGCGTGTGAGCAATTAGTACAACGGGCAAACGAGGCTGGGGGTCGGGATAATATCACGACCATCATTGTCTCGATGGGGAATGAAAATCAAGAGAGTTAATACGTCGTCGCCTTTTCTTTATTAAAGAAGGCGATGTTATCGAAAGTGCCCCGAATGCAACCGAACAAAAATTATTATGCTATTCTTGAGGTAGACTCTGGTGCTACCGCCGAGAATGAAATCAGGAAATCGTATCGGGTATTGGTGCGTAAGTATCACCCCGATGTCAATCAGGATCCTGACACCGCTGAATTGTTCAAAGACGTACAAGAAGCTTATGAAATTCTCAGCAATCCTGACCAACGGCAAACCTATGACCGACTGCGAGCCGCAGAAGGATTGGATAAATCATCCTCTATAAACTTGCGAACTAAAGTTAGCCATAATCATTTGCTAACAAATGTTGAAGAGCAAGCATTTTACGTTTTAATGGATGTTACTCCAGCTACAGACTTGCCCATCGCACGCTTGCCCTTAAATTTGTGCCTGGTTTTAGATCGCAGCACGTCGATGCAAGGGATGCGGTTGCAACAAGTCAAAGAAGGTACGCGCCAAATCATTGATCGGCTCAATGAAGGGGATGCTCTCAGCGTGGTGGTTTTCAGCGATAGAGCAGAAGTAATTTTGCCCAGCCAACGGGGCATCGATAAGGCTATGGCCAAATCTATCGCCAGTACCATTCAACCCAGTGGCGGTACGGAGATGTTTCAAGGATTGCAAGCCGGTTTGGATGAGTTAGCCAAAAACCGCGGCAAATCTTCGGTAAATCACCTTATCCTTCTCACCGACGGGCAGACCTACGGTGATGAACAAGATTGTCTGAAAAAGGCGGAATGGGCCGGTCACAACCAGATCAGCCTGACGACCATGGGTGTTGGATCGGATTGGAACGAGAATTTATTGGACCAGATGGCGGCTTCTTCGGGAGGTACATCGGTTTACATCGACTCACCGCGAAAAATTGTTGATGTTTTCAAAGATACTATTCGCAGTTTGAGCAATGTTGTGGCTCGTGAACTAACCCTAAACGTTAATCCGTCGGATGGTATTACCCTTAAGGAACTGTTTCAAATCACGCCGCATATTCATCGCCTGGATATGATGGCGGAAAAGATTATTCTTGGGCCGCTTGGCACCGGCCACGGCAAAACGTTACTTATGGAATTTCGAGTCCATGCCCACACGATGCTCGGTCAAAAACGCTTGATGCGCATCACCATCGATAGTGATGTGCCGGGCCAAAACGACCGTCGCAGTTGGGAATGGGTTGACGTATATAGTGAATTTGTTGATACGCAACAAACCAACATCGAAATTCCGGCCTCTATTATTACCGCTCTTGGTAAATTAGCCATCTTCAAAATGCAAGAAAAAGCTATGGATGATTTAGAAAAGGGGCAGGTTAGCGCCGCCACGCAGCGGTTAGAGACAATGGCCACCCGATTACTGAATTTGGGTGAAACAGACCTGGCCAGAGCCGCCCTTTTGGAAGCCGGACGGTTGGCCCGCACAGGCGATTTATCGGCAGAAGGTCGAAAGAAAATAAAATATGGTACGCGTAGTTTATCGATACTACCAAAGGAGATAAATCGTGATTAAGTGTCCATTTTGTGGAACCACTCACGTAGCGAATACGCTTTTCTGCAGCGAATGTGGAACTTATCTTCTAGAAGACGATCGCCGTGGCACGGATCCCTTAGGAACCGATGAAATAGGCTGGGTCGGTGAAGATGAGGACGATGCTGAAGCGGGACATCTTATCAAAGGCACCGGCCCTTTGTCAATTCGCTTAAAAATAATTGAGTCAGGACGAGAAGTAGAAGCCGCGCTTAACAAAGCTATCCATATGGGACGTCTGGATCCGGCGAGTGACGTTTTTCCTGAAGTTGACTTAACGAATGATAACGGCTTGGAAAAAGGCGTTTCGCGGCGCCATGCGCGTATCCTCAAACGTGAGGGTACCGTTGTGGTTGAAGATTTGGGGAGTATTAACGGTACGTTTATTAACAGTAAACGGTTGGCCCCCTATCTTCCGGAAGTCCTCCGCCATGGTGATCAACTTCAATTGGGCAAACTGCTCATTGAAGTCGAGATGTTTTAACATTGGAATAAAATGGGTTGTTGAACCAAAGTCGAGGGAATGTTTATATTCCTGTGAGTTATCTTAAGTAAGGAGTTGCCTTGTGTCTATTACGGTTATCATCCATGTCCAAGGTGGGGATGCTATTCTCGGCGAAATTGAAGAGATGCCTGATCCCCTGGCAAACTACGTAACATTTACCAACGTTCGTGCCCGGGACGGCAAGCCGGTAATTTATATTGATCGAGAAGCTACACGGATCATGTTTCCCTGGCATCGAATTAGTTTTCTCGAAACGCTGCCATCCGAAGAAGATCACGAAGAAATTGAAAGCTTCTTCCGCGATTAGGACATAGCCAGGATAATAATAAAGTACGCCCACCGCCACAGCTTTGTGATTTGTGGCGGTTTTTTATTCTTTGACATTTCATGAGTCACCGAGTAATATAACGGCTTAAGCTTATGAATGTATACTCTATGCGTATCGCATTATCAGGTGTAATCGCTTTGTAAATTTAGAAAGGTATCGAAAGTTATGGCTGTTCAACAAGTCACGCCGATTGTTTGTTCTAATTGTCGAACGCAGTACAATGCTCCGATCAATAACATTATCAATGGTCAGGATCAGGTTATGAAAGGGGCTTTTTTGCAGGGGCGCATTAATCTTTCGCAGTGTCCCCAATGTGGAACCGTAAATCGACCTGATGTTCCGATATTATATTATGATCTTGAAAAAGAATTGGCGCTTGTCTTAGCGCCGGGTGGGCTGACATTAGACAAAACGACGCAAGAAAAGATGATCGGCACTTTAACCAACAGTCTGATCAACAGCTTGCCGACTGAACAACGAAAGTTTTATCTCTTTAACCCCCAGCAATTTTTATCGCTGGAAAGTATGGTCAAAGCCGTTTTAAAAGCTGACGGCATTACTGAAGAGATGCTCGATCAGCAAGCAGCTCGAACCAAGTTGATTCAAGAATTTATGCAAGCCCCTGATGAAGATACGCTAAAAGAATTGGTTAAAACCCATGATGAAGAATTAGATTATGAGTTTTTTGAGATTTTAACGGCCTATATGCAGGCAGCCAACATGGAAGGCGATCAAAACAGAGCCCAAACCTTCTATGCCCTCAGAACTGTTCTGGCCCGCTGGAGTACAAAAGGCAAAGAGGCCGTTGCTGAAATCGACAAAAAGATCGGGTTGGTGGTTTTAGAGAACCAAGAAGAACTTTTGGATAGACTCAGCCAGGCCACCACCGACGAAGAGATAGAAGGCTTGGTCGCAGCCGGTCATGGTCTGCTTGATTATACGTTCTTCCAAAAACTGACCGATAAGATTGATCGTGTTAGCAAAGCAGGGGATACGGCGTCAGCCACAGCTCTGCGTGAGTTACGCTCTAAAGTGTTGGAGATCAAAGCCCACCATGAAGAACAAAGTCGCATTGTTCTTGAGCGAGCAGGTAACTTACTTAAAGAAATTCTACAATCAAGCCGTCCCGATAAAGTCATCGACGAAAATCTTGACCAAATCGACGAAGCCTTTTTCTTTATCTTGAGTGCCAATATCGACGAAGCACGGCGACAGGGCCACAATGAGACAGCCCAGGCTCTGGAAATGATCGGCAACTTAACCATGGCCAAACTGCAAGGAATCGATCTCTCGGAAATGGAGGCCGATCCGGAACCCCCGGCTGAACAACCTCAAGAAAAACCGCAGATCCATATCAGCCGCCGGTAATAATTTGCCCTCGCTTGACCAGATTTTTGCAGGCGATTTTGAGATTTTAACCGTCTGCAACATCGAAAATTCAGTAGACTTCAGCATCCTGAAACAAATTCGTCGTATCGAAGGTGCTGAGGTCTACTGAAAATCATCGGTGAAATTTGTGGCTTTAAAAATTCCCCGCAACTCTTATCATTTCAACACTTCTTGACGCATCATCATAAATAACATAAGATGTTTGTCCATCTAACGGATAACCGACACTGCCCACGCCAACGATAAACGTTTCACCCGCCTTGATTGTAATTTGCGGCTGAATGCGTTTTTGCAGTTGGTTATCGGCCGTAAAACGCCAGATAATTTGACGATGGGTGTGGCCATGAAACATAAGGGGGATACCGGCTTCTGTAAGCGCAGCCATGCTGTCCCACAACAGATCCGATTCTTGGTGAAGATAAGGAAATAGTCGCCCAAATGAAAAACTATGGCGACCCTCAATAACCTCATTAAGTGTGTTCAGTTGCTCCGGCCATAAGGGGGCCGCATGGGTCAGCCAAAAGTCGTTCATTTTTCGCTGCGGTGGCAAATTTAGAATCCATCCCCGATTTTGGGGTGACAAGGCACGCCAGTTCGATACCTCCCAGTTGCCAAAAACTGTTGGCGCGTTAACTGACCTCACCAGCGCGACACATTCATCGATGCCTATGTCTCCCAGGCAAAAATAGCCGTCGACATTATGTTGATGAGCATGCTGTAAAACAGCTTTTAGCGCCTCGGTATGGTTGTGTATATCAGAAAAAATAGCGTATCGCATAGCTCAAGAGTAACACAGCCGTCTTAATTCGGCAAGGTTAATTTAGAGCCATAACACGGGTTGACGCTTCTATTAGCGCTTTGGCTGTTATTGAAATAATACCTAAATCTCGCTACAATATCGCTATTCTAATTGAGGTGTTTTTTATGTCTGACGAGCAAAAAGCAAAAGTAAAAGCGCAATTTGGTTTTTCAACCGAAGGTTATGCCACCAGTGACGTTCACGCCAAAGGTGAAAGCTTAGAAGTTCTGTTTAATATGGTTAAACCTCAGCCGGAGTGGTATGCTCTTGATGTCGCTACCGGCGCGGGCCACACCGCGATGATGTTTGCCCCCCATGTTGCTCGCGTTATTGCTTCTGATCTGACTGAACCGATGCTGGAGAAAACTGCCCAACTGGCCGCCGAACGTGGTTTGACCAACCTCGAAACCCAGCTTGCCGATGCCGAGGCACTGCCTTTTGATGATAATACATTCGACCTGGTTACCTGCCGCATTGCATTTCATCATTTTCCCAATCCGCATGAAGCGCTCAGCGAGATTGCTCGCGTGCTCAAACCTGGCGGTATTTTTGGTCTGACCGATAATATAACCGTACCTGATAAACAGGCAGCGGGATATTACAATGCTTACGAAAAATTACGAGACCCATCACACCATTGGGTCTATCCGCAAGTTCGGCTGGTGGCCATGCTGGAAAAAGTTGGGTTGAAGATTGAGGCAGTGAGTGACACGTTGCGCAAAGAGATGGAGTTCCACAAGTGGGCCGATCGCCAAAATGTGTCTGATGCCAACAAAGAGAAACTGCTTGAGATGATGCGCCACATCCCGGAAGCGCTTCAGCCATTGTTCTCACCCCGCTGGGCCGACGGAACGATGTACTTTAGTCTATGGGAAGTCGTGATTGTGGCTCGATTACAGGCCGTGTAAGTGCTTAGAAACTGTTTTAAAAAGCCTTAAAGGGTTCACAGAGTGACACAGATTCTCACAGATACTATCAAAGGTTAGACAAAAATCAGTGAATATCTGTGTAAATCTGTGGACAAATCTGTAAACGTTGACTTTTCAAACAGCTTCTTACACCAAAGCCAGCACGGTCGTTAGCGTAACCACACTGACGATTGTGGTAAACAGCACCGTTGTCGTCACAAAATCAGGAAGCAGATCATACTCCATGGCGATGATCGTAGCCAGAACAGCCGTAGGCATACTGGCTTGCAAGATACCGGCTCCACGCTCGATGCCGCTTAAACCAAACGGAATAACCAAGAGAAATGCTAGAACCGGTCCTCCGATGAGGCGAATAGCGCTGGCGATGTAAACATCACGCGAAATCTCAACCCGCTCAACCTGACTCATACTGATGCCCAGTGTGACCAACATGGTCGGGATCATCGCTGCCCCTAATAAGCCGGTTATACGGGTTAAAAAGAGGGGTGGCTCAAAGCTGCTGCTCGTAAAAAAGAAGGCCGGCACCATCGCTAATAAGGCTGGCGTTTTCAAAACTTCTAAAGCGGCCTTCATACTGCCTTTATGATTCCAATTGGCGGCGGCAACACCAATAACAAAAGCGATGACGATAATAGCTAAGAAATAAACGGTCGCTGCAAAAACCGCTTCTTCCCCCAATCGAAAGCTAATCAGGGGCAGTCCAAAGTTGCCAACATTTCCAAAAACGGCAATCAAAACATATGCTGATATCATTTGTCTGGGGCGCTTTAAAATCCAACCTATTCCAAAGCCCAGCAGCGCACAAGCCAAATGCACAATCAGTGTGTATAAAACCATTCGCGTAATCAGATCGGCTTGAATCTCGGCGGAACTAATTACGTTGAAGATAAATGCAGGAATAAGGATAAAATAGGCAAAGCGCGATAACGTTCTGGCTTGGAGACCCAGGGGTGGGCCGGCAAAATAGCCAATGGCGACCAATGCAAAAACAGGCGTAATCACATTAATAAAAATACTAACAACTTGGACAACAGAAATATTCACAAATTATCTCCCAAACAGGGTTGTTGATATAACAACAAATACGCTTCGTTTCGATAGCGAGACATCAAAATTTTTCAAAAAGCAAGAACTTACGCGTAAAAACTGGAGAATGCTTCCATTTTGATAGGTGCGGTCAAGTCAATTGTCATCGGTGTAACGGCAATAATCTTATCGATCGCCAGCGCATAGATATCGGAGTCCGGTTCGACACGTTCAGTATCGACATAAGGTTCGTAAATAAAGCGGTTAACCACGCGGTCGGCTTTGTCGCTGGTAACCGGGGCCTGGTAATACCGCTGTCGTGAGATACGAGCCGCCCGCCAGGGTGTTTCAGGAGTAGCATCTGCCGGAACATCTATTTTTAAGAGATCCACCCCATCAGGCAAGCCACGCTCTAAAGCACGCGCTGCAAAGTAGCGGGTAAAATAAGCCGCCGTAGAAAAATCAACGCTGTCGCTGTGGTGCAAATGATATTCTACGGGTGTCTGTAGGCTCATTGCTAAAGAGGGTATTCCAAAGCAGGCGGCTTCAATAGCCGCCCCCACCGTACCTGAAATTGTTATGCCGGAGCCGACATTTTCTCCAAAGTTAATGCCGCTAATACATAAATCGATGGGGCGCTCAGCCAACTCACGGATCGCCAACGCCACGGCCTGGGCTGGTGAAACCTTCGCTTTATGAGCCGGTAGGGGGCCATCTTGTAAGGGAATTTGCGTCTTGATGACAGTTTTATCCGCTGTTGTAGGGTAGCTGCGTCCGGCTCCGGTTTGTTGCGTACTGGGAGCCATGATCAACAGCTCTCCTAAATCGGCTATGGCCTTAACCACGGCATGCAACCCTGGCGAGTCGATACCGTCATCGTTTGTAATTAAAATAAGAGGACGTTTGATTGTCATTTTATGATCCGGTTGGGTTACAAGGTGAAAGCATTAGAGCAATATTCAAACGCAGATTATAGTCTCAACTTGATTTGATTGGAAATCTGCATTTGTTATACCCTTGCAGAATTGACTCTAGGATGGTAAACTAATTTTTGTAGAGAATAGTTGGATTGTATTGCAATAGGGGGTATCGCTTCGAATGGCCTCGCAAGCATTGTATAGAAAGTGGCGTTCACGCACATTTGATGAAATTATTGGGCAGCAGCACGTTACGCAAACCCTAATCAACGCGCTTAAGCTCGATCGGGTTGCGCACGCTTACCTGTTTTCCGGTCCGCGAGGCACAGGCAAAACCAGTACCGCTCGGCTTTTGGCCAAAGCGGTCAATTGTCAGGCCGAAAATCTAGCTGATCGCCCTTGTAACTCCTGCCCTATCTGCCAGGCCGTCAACGAAGGCCGCCTGATGGATCTCATCGAGATCGATGCGGCCTCAAACACCGGTGTCGATGATATCCGCGACCTGCGTGACAAAGTTGGTTTTCGCCCTGCTGAGGCCAAAATCAAGTTTTATATCATTGATGAAGTACATATGCTTTCCAACTCAGCCTTCAATGCGTTGTTAAAAACGCTGGAGGAACCTCCCTCGCATGTTATTTTTGTACTGGCAACGACCGAACCGGAGAAAATTCCGGCCACAATCACCTCGCGCTGCCA
>JAGRBY010000263.1 GCA_020433835.1 Anaerolineae bacterium
TTGAGTTTCGATAAAGCGTGCTGTATCGTTTGCCAGGCCAGCGCATCCTGCCCCAGTCGGGCATAATGTTCGCTCAGTAGCGTCAGTAGAAACAGTTCGGTTTTGGTATCTTTCAAGAGATAAAAGAAAGATAACGCCTGCTGGTAGAGTGCATTGGCCTGCTCATAGCGCCTCATCTGTTCGCAACAAAGTCCTAATCCCAGTAGCGAGATGGCTTCAAATCTCTTCAATTGCCACTGTCGAGCTACGGCGATGGCACAACTATAAATGACATAAGGGTGCTCGACACGCTCTCGCTCAGCCAGCCATTTTGCTTCCAAATCACTGATATCGTTCATGTAGCGAATCTGAAGGTGGATGCGCAAATCATTCAGAATAGCCGCCGCCGCTTTGCGCTCCTCCATCAAGGTTTTAGGAATATCCAGATTGAAGTAGTGGAAAACCTCAACCGGATCAAGCCCTAACTCACCACAAATCAGCAACACGTTATAGGCAAAAATGGCTTTTTCCAGGTAATCTTGCCCTTTAGCTAACCCGTTCAGGTCGATTGCCGCTCCCATATTCATATGCCCTGCTATACCAAAGTTGAGTTGCGCTTGCAAGCATTTGGGGCAAGTTGGCATCGGCTGGCTGGGGGGTTCAGTTATGTTTTTTATTGCAATGGCCCCGGAATAATCAAAAAATTCAGAATTGGCTGGGGTATAGCCGCAGCCGGGACATTGGCCGGTTTCAAGCGGAATATTCACAATAGCCCGGCAGGTTTGGCATACGAATACACCCTTATACGTATTCCAGTGCCCGATAGAAAATCGATCACCCTGCTGGCACTGGGTACAATAACTATTAACCATGTACGGCATTTGAGATGCTCCTTGTCTCGCTAAACAATCTGTCCACCAAAAAAGCGCCAGCGCGGAAAGCATATGCGCATTACTGATAGAGAAGCCAGGAAAATAGCCAACCAGACGGCGCTGTAGTGCAGTAGAAACTGCCACCACTCGATATCATCAGGATCAACCCAGGGAAGTTCCAAATCGAACACAGGCAAGCCCCAGATCAAAGCCGCAACCAGCAGCGCTTCAACAACTCCGGCAGCCAATTGAAAGGCCGGCGGCCAATCGTGATCCCAACGATAGGTTTGCAGATGGTTATAGAGCGCGTCCCAGCCAAGGCCGATTACGGTTACATAGCCCAATATCGCAAAAGTCAGATAGTCATCATCTTCAAACAGCCACCAGAAAAAAGCGGTGACGGGTAAGCCTAAAATAAGGGTCAAGAAAAAACGTGTTTGCCAACGGCCAAAAAGTACAGGGGTCATGAGTATCCTCCATTGAGTCGCATCATGTATGATTTGTTTTTACGTTTATGCCAGTTATAGGTTGAGTAGGACAAATTGCTAATTTGTCTGAGTGAGTTGGTACAAGTCAGCGACTTGTTCTACGGTTTTTGTTGTCGCTTCGTTTCCAGTGGAAAAGTTCGTCTGCCTACTTTTAGGGTTGTGCGCGGGTGGCCCATTTGCACCATTGCACCATTGAGCGTATCCCATTGAGCCGACGCAGACCGGGCGCTCGTAAGCGCGTCAAGGCATCTATGGAACGTAAGGCGGCGTATTGCAGGCCGAGAAAGCTATCGACCGGAGCATAGGGGCCGCCCAGAGTCATGACACCGCTGGCATAGAAGCGACCGTGATGGCTTTCGGTTTCATTGCGCATAGCTGGTACCTCGAAATCGTTGGCCACGTGCAGCCGGCCCTTGGCATTGCGTTCTAAGTTGTACAGATCCAACATATCTTTAAGCAGCGGATGGCTATCTATGCTCGAGTTGAGACCGGTAGCATCGATGATGAAATCGGCCAAAAGTTCGGTGTTTTCGTTAAAATGGCCGTAGCCGTCGATGGTCGTTACCAGTTTGTCGTTACGACGCTCAACTTTACTCACCCGACCAAAGCGGATTTGATACCAATACTCTTTAAGGCCGGTATCGACAATCTTGCGCCAATCGGCCCGGTCAGCCGTAGTTGAGCCGCCCCAGTCATTGTAGAGTTCATCACGCTCGTTGGTGTTGGCTTTTTCCAGCACGGCGCGCAGATCGCCGCCCCAGTTGGCTTTGGGCCAGTTAAACGGTTGAAACTCCCAATGGTGCTCAACCCGGCGTCCGGCCCGACCAAAGCGATTGCCGACTGGGCGCGGCGAGCGATTGAGGTGCAAAATAACAACCTTATCATTTTGCTTACGAACTTCGTAGAGGCGCTGAATAATACGCGAGGCAACAATACCGCGCCCCCGTACCAAAACGGTGCCACCGTGTTGAACTAAATGGTCATAAATGTGATCGTGAGGTTCATAGGCGTTGACCACGTGTTCAAAATCGTTGGTTTGCTGTCGGTACGCTTGGAGGTCAGGTAGAAACTGAATACCCGGATACCCGATGGCCAAATGGACGTAGTTAGCTAGCATCAGTCGATACAGCGGTTTTTTGTCATTGTTGGTTTGAGAATAGGCAACCACGTAGCGTCCATCGTTGGTTTTGCGAATGGCCATAATGCGACCAAAGCGCCAGATGTGCTGCCAGCCAATGCGACGCGCTTCGGCCTCGATGGATTGGTACACGTTATCGGAGATGGGGGTATAGGTGTTGGCCAGGGTTGGCTCGCCAAAAATAGTCCACATGACTTTGAGGGCATTACCGAGCCGAAAATGAAGCAGATCATGCCAGGCTTCACGAACAGCGTAGCCGGGCCAACCCCAGATATTATCCGGCGTGGAGCCGGAGTCACTTCGCAGCCGCTCGTGATTTGGAATTTGCGAATTTCGACAAAGCTGACGATACCGCTCAAACGGTTTATCTTTGATGCCGATGACGGTAATAAGACCCAAATCAACGCCGGAATTGCGTAGATAATCGACCCAGGTAAAGCTGCCCAGACCGCCACCTAAAGCCAAATAGGTGGTTTGATCGACCGGTACGCCCATCTGATGAATCTCCTCGACGGAAACTACCGGCTGGTTAAACGCCTCAGGCGGAAAATCGGGTTGCATCAGCCGGATGATTTCCGTTTCTGATGGAAAGGTTGTTTTACTGGTTACCCCATCATCAACATAGGAGGAAGGTGGTTGGAGGTTGGTTAACGTTGTCAGGTTGGCTTCATCAGCGATGGCCGAAATAGATCGAACATGGGTGAAGGTTGTTTGTGCCTCTTCTTCCGATTGATCGTCACTATGCGGGCCAGACTTGGTTACCTTTAATTGATATTGACCAATGCGAATAGTGTCTTGAGGCATCAGCTTTGATGGCTGAGCTAGGCTTTGTTCACCGTCATTGATAAATGTCCCGGCGCTCGAGCCGGCATCGCTCACCACGATCTGATCGTCACGAATGTCGATTTTGGCGTGATGGCGTGAAATCGAGCGATCACCGGTAAGCGTAATCGTGTTTGTTTCAGCCCGACCTACTGTAATAGGAGGCTGGGTTGAAAGCCGGCGGGTTTCGTGGGTAACTGTGTTTTTCCACTCGACAACCAACTCTGGGGGCAAGCTCTGTTTTGCAGCCGGTGCAGCGGAGCCGTTGTAAAGCTCCTGTTCCAGGCCGACCAGCGTTGTTTTGGCATCAATAAGTTGGGTTTTATCGTGCCCGTTTTCAGAATGCCCATTGTCGGCAAACGTAACCGTAAAATTGAAAGGGCGAATGTCGAAATTGGCTCCGCTCACTACCGGATGGCGGGTGATGGGTTCCCCTCCCACATAAACGCCATTGCTGCTGCCCTCATCAATGAGCACAACCTGATCATCTTCGAAATCTAAACGGGCGTGTCGACGCGATACCTGATGGCTGTTGAGGACGACGGTGTTTTGGTTGTCGCGCCCCAAGGTGGCCGGTAAATTAACATTTACCTCTTGCGGCTCACCGGTACCGTTATCTTCCCAACTGAGTTTTACTTGAAATGCTGCGGCGATATCAGACATGTTTCTCTCCTTTATCATGAAAGAATGAAAAATTTAGCTTTCCCAAAAAAGAACGGTGCCGTCCCACGGACATTGATCGAGAGCCGGGTTGACCAGCCGGTCGCAAGCCGGGTGAGGACAGTTGATCATAAATTTGCCGTTTGTCTCCGGGGGCCGGTAGCCCACTTGCAGGGTAACTCGGCCCAAACGCACCAGATAGCCGGATTTAAGGGGCGCGATCTGGTTATGGTCCAGCCGGCGGTTGTTAACATAGGTTACGCTGTTCTGGCTCAAGCTGCGGAGGTGAAAAGTGTTGTCTTGCAAGAAAATCTCGGCGTGTCGGCGGGACACCGAACTGTTGGGGTCGGATATGATCACCTGGCAGTTTCGGCTCCGGCCCAGACAAACCGGTTGACGAGCAACATCAAAATCGGTAATGGTCTGTTGGGCCGGCAGTCCGTTGATTTCCCAGTGTAATGTAATTTCCATGGCTGTTCTCTCCTTTGGTTGGATAGTTGTTTGATAGTTAGCGTGTTTGCTTTATCTTTCTAGGCCGGTTGATTTATGGACAACCAAATGCGTCACTGGGAGCCAAGGCGTAATTAATTGTGTTGGGGCTTCTGTTGGCGATGCGGATGTAGTATTGTGTGTGGGGGACAACACCGCCGGCCCAGACAATATCTTTGGTGTTTTCATCCCTATCGCGCCCGTTACCCGCTGGCAGGAGCGCCATGTGATCGACACCGGAGTCCGGATTAGCGGGCAACTGCCCATTAACGATTTGACTTTGGTTGTAAACAAACATCTCAACCCGCGTTTCATTTTGGATAAAGGCCGTAACCGTTGCGGTATTATTTTCACCGGAGGAGAAGGTAAACCATTGATTGCCGCCCGCCCGTAACGTGTAGAAACCACAGCCACCGCCTAATCTTAGGGGAATTGGGCCGACTAGAGCGGGGGTTGGTGTCAGTGTCGCGGTTGGCGGTGAGGTGGGCGTAGGTGTTGGCAGTGCCACCGTACTCACCGGCACAGCGGCAAGCGAGCCATCCATCTCGATAAATCTGGCCATCACCCAGCCCGCCGGTTCGGCTACTTCTAGCCATTGGTTATCGTTGGTACGGCTAACGATACGAATCTGCCCGCCGCTGGTTAATCGATCAAGGATGCCGGCATTGTTGGAAGGCGAATCGTAGATGGGTACGTTGCCGGTCGCAATGCCGGTTGGCTCACCGGCTGTTTCTGGGGGCGTTGCGGTTGCAGTAGCTGTCGCGATTGAGGTGGCTGTCGCTACGAGATTGAATTCGTTGGCGGTGGATATGGTTGCGGTAGGCGTTATCAATGTCTCTGCATTTTCGACACCGGTCGATGTAATAATGGGTAAGCTAGAATCAGCACGGACATTCTCATTGTCAAATGTTGTAAGGAATAAAATCGAGCCAATAACAATAAAACTTACTGCGGCCAGCCCGATCCACTTCCACCCGACCGGAGATGGTGGAGGCGTTCTATCCGACTGCGAAACTGATTCTGACGTAGGTTGTGGTTTTACAAAAGATATAGGGCTGTTGCCTCTCTGAATGTGTTCCAACGTTTCTTGCCAATGCGCCACCGATGCTGGCCGATCGGCAGATCTTAATTCCATGGCGTGCATAATCGCCCGCGAAAGGGCCGGGCTTAGTTGCGTGTTGATTTTTTCCGGCGGAACAAACGCCTGGGTTTCTGTATAGCGTTTCGTGCTGGCCGGCGGTTTTTGGCCGGTGAGCAGGGTATACAACGTTGCTCCCAAGGCATAGATGTCAGAGCGCGGGTCGGTGTGGCCGGAATATTGCTCCGGCGGCGAGTATCCTTCGGTGACTGCTTTAGCGCCCAGCGCCGTATGGCCGCCGTCTTCAGCAATTTTGGCGATACCGAAATCAACCAATAACGCTTGGCCCTTGTGGGTAATTTTTATATTTTGGGGCTTGATATCGCGATGAATAATGTTTTGCCGATGCAGGTAAGCAACAATGCGGCAGACCTGTACCATATATTCAAGCGCTTGCTCTTGACTTAAAGGGCCATTTCTTTTGACAATTTGCGCTAAGTCTTGGCCTTCGATCAACTCCATCACCAAATACTGTCTTTCGTTCTCGGTAAAGTCTTCAGTTACGCTAGGGAGGCCGGGGTGACGTAATCGGCGTAATACATCGGCTTCTGTTTTAAACTGTGAACTTCCTTCTTTGGTGACAAAATAGTTTTCTTTGATGGCTGTCGGTTTCTGTTGCTCTTGGTCAAAGGCGCGATAGACAGCACCCATACCCCCTTTAGCAATGATGCCGACGATACGATAGCGGTTTTTTAAGATGGTTTCTTTGGGTAGTAATTCCCGTTGCATAGAGGCTCTCTCCTCAATAAATTTCGGTCGGTCAATAGATGTGTTTCGTTCTGTGTTTATCTGTGGACAACGCTTTAACCGCTCACTGTTAAAACAGCTTCCGTTTTTGGAGTTATGGCAAACTACCAATTTCCAGGGTATCAAGCACATGGTAGAGATCGGTCAAGCTCAAATTGCGGGAAACCAGCGAAACGAACTGATTTTGGTTCGACTCGCTAGTCGTGAACGCGGCGATGAGAAAGGTGCTGTTATTCGGATCGCAGCCCAGGTAAACATCCAGCGCGCCGGAGTAGCGAGGATGATCGGTAATCGACAACCGCTGCGGCCCCTCACAACTGGTCAGATAATCGGGGTTGCCAAAGCTGTCCAGAAAAGCGGTTGGCTCTTGACTATCGCGTGGCACAACGAGCCGTAATCCCGGAATTGCGAAACGCGACTCGCGGAAATTAGCCGATTGACCGGGGGCATTGGCATTAATGGTGGCCGAGGTCACCGCCCCAAAACTATCGCGATCGGACTGGCCGTTGATTTCACCCCAGACACCGGGAACATCAACCTGAATTACGCCCAGATCATCAACCGCCAGGGTGTAAGGTGCAGTCGGATTTGGGGTAATCTCCGGCGTAGGTTCCGGTGTAACGATCGGTTCACTGTTGCCTTCATCGGTAGGTTCAGCAACAATGGTAGGCGTAGGTTCGGGCAACGGCTGGCTGCTAAAAAATGCACCATTTAACTGTTCGTTCGTAGACAACCGCACCAGTTGGTAGCGCAATTCGCTGCCCGGTTCGCGGTTGAGGACGGTGTCGCAGTAAGCTCGCAGCGTGCCGTCGGCGGCCAGTGGCACATCGCCCAGGTGCGTGATAATATCACCCCCTTGAATACCGGCGCGTTCGGCCGGCGATCCTGGTGCGACGGCTCGCACCCAGAGGCCGGTGAGCAGTTGACCATCTCGATCGATAGCCGTAGCCTGACCGTTGATGCCCAGGTTAAAGGGATCAGGCCCTTCCCGCAGATTTTGGATCCGTTGGTACAGCGTATCGACTCCCAGGGCAAGATGGGGTGCGCCGGTTTCATCCGCCAGATAGGTATAACCGAGCAACCGATTCTTTTCATCGAGCAAAGGCCCACCAAACCCATCGACATTGAAGGATGGATTATATTGAATAAAGCCTTCATTTCCCGCTGCCTGACTATTTTGAGCGCTTCCCGCTTGGCGAACAATCGTACTGGGGATGAGGGTAAAAGCGCCGTTATCAGTGGTTCGATCAGCCACAGATACCGTCTCGCCAATCTCGATCTCAAGTTCATCGTCCAGTTCCAGAGCCGGATAATCGTCATCTTGAACCGGCAGTTGGAGAATGGCCAGGTCATGACACTCAGCCACGCCGACCACCTGGGCTTGTACAGGTGTGGTTTGCTCTTCACCGATAAAGACACTGAAATTGCTAACCCCGGTAACGAGATGATGGGGTACAACCGCCAGCCCTGTTTCATCAAAAATAAATCCAGAGCCGGCTATCTCGGCGGCATCGGTGCCGTCGGGCTGGCGCAAGCTGCCTGTGGGTGCGACAATACGCAGCGTTGCGGTTTCCACCGTTTCCAGCGACGCGCCGGAACAGGCGGCTAATAGAAGCCCCGTCATCAACAGCATAACGGGAGCCAAGTGTTTCAGTCGATAGTGTTTCATGAGTGTCTCTCCTAACGTAAGTAAATGGTTTTTTAGATGCAACCACTCAAACTTCGAGGTGGTTTGGCTTTACACAAGATACGATTGCCCGACAAAGATCAGGCCGTCCACAATGGCAATGGCCGCGAACCCTAACTTCAAGGCTCTGGGGCTGAGATATTGGGTAAAAAACGGGGCCGAACGCGCTCCAAAGACTGCCCCTAAAAGGGTGAAGATGGCCATATCCCACGGAATATCGTGAGCTGTGATTTGATGCAGCAGTGTAAGGTAGATGGAGCCGACGGCCAGTAGCACCACCCCTAACCCTACGCACCGCTCGATACGCAGGCCATAGACGAACATCAAAAAAACGGCCAGTGACGCTGCGCCAGAGTTGTCGGTTCGGGAAAGGCAACCAACAGCACCACCAACCAGCCAATGGCAAACACCACCAGCCACCAGGAAAAATAGTGTGCCTTCGGCGGCGTTGCAGATGTACTATTACGTGGCAAAATTTGGGTAAGCGACATATAAATCCCCTACAAGTTTGAACCGTTACTTTGATGGGTTTAGTCTACAATAACTGTCAGGCGCGTGTTTGAACGGCAGTTGAGAAGAAATTGAGGATTAGTTGATTCCTTATAATAGGACCTGTGAAATAGAGGAAAATACACTGAACATGATAATGTCACTGAATTCTGCCGTTCAATGATAGGGCTTTTTTGACAGTGGATTGATGAGAACACGGCCTGGATGTTCAGTGGTCTCATTTCCATCAGTAATTCAGTGTTTCTATCTCGCCTCATAACTGAAACGCCACCCGTTCTATAAAAAGCAATTGACTTAGACAGCGGTTCATAGTAGACTTTCGTTATTAAAAATCGTGCTTGTGTACAAGAGGTGCATTGCTTCACTTCCTGTGGCGAAGTTCACAGTGGACAACCTTTTACCACAAGATCAATTAAAATTCTGGCGTCATAAAATTGGGCGCTGCGTTTTGCCCCCGTAGCTCAGAGGATAGAGCAGAGGTTTCCTAAACCTTTGGTCGTGGGTTCGACTCCCGCCGGGGGCGCACACTTGCCCGTTTCTCTCTGGTAGATATGCCTTCTGCCACGAGAGGAGCGGCTTTTTTATGCACTTCGACCAAAGTACCCCATCCGTTACCAGTACATCTGTGTTCGAGGAAGCGCTTGCGATTTTCATGCTGGACATGAAGGCGCGGCGCCTTTCACCCCACACTTTGGACTTCTACAGAGACAGATTGGGCCGGGCCTTCGCCTGGTTCCAAGCACACGAAGTCACCCACGTCGGCCAGCTGACGGCCA
>JAGRBY010000264.1 GCA_020433835.1 Anaerolineae bacterium
AGGTATTGATCGAGCAGGAGTAGGGCTTCGTCGGCTACGTGGCCACGCAGATCCAACTCCATGCCAGGCGACTCGACGACCGGCGCTTTGATGCTGGGCTGTGGAGCCGCGACCCTCTTTTTTCGCCCTTTGAGTTCGAGTGATTTGATAGGCACGGTCGCTCGAAAATGGCCAAGCTGCACTTCGGCATCGCGCCCGTCAATGCCGACAACTTCCCCCAACGTTTGGTATTGGCTGATGAAAACCTGGTCGCCAATGCGAATCGGGCCATTTTGCTCCGATTTTTGTTGGCTTGTGTCCTTTGGTTGCGGTTTGGGCGGCGCTTTTTCCGGAGACAGGTTGGCTTCGAGCGCCTCAAGTTCGCTTTCTACCTGAGCCACCGTCTCCGGTTCCGGTAATGCCGCCGCCAGCGCGGCTTGCCTTTGCTCTTCGAGTGCGGTTTTAGCTTCGGCTTCCAGCGTACGAATGCGCTCGCGGGCAGCTTTTATCTCGCGTCGGGCATCGGCCCTGGCGGAGTTGAGAATATCGCGGCGTTCGGCATCCACCTCGGTTAGCCGTTTTTGCCGCTCCTGCACTAAGGCTTCGGCTTTCTCCAGTTCTGTTTCAATTTCACGCCGTCGCGCCTGAGCCGTTTCGGTTTGGGCTTTGATTTCGGCCAGCATGGCTTCAAGCTGTTGGGCATCCTCGCTTATCAACCCCCGGGCCTGATCGATAATACGCTCCGATAGCCCCAGGCGACGCGCAATGGTGAAAGCGTTTGATTCGCCGGGGATGCCGATTTGCAGCCGGTAGGTTGGCGTGAGCGTTTCGGAATTGAACTCCATGCTGGCGTTGATAACGCCGCTGGTGGCGTGGGCATAGGCTTTCAATTCTGAATAGTGGGTAGCGACAAACGTTGTGGTGCCGCGCTCCAGCAGGTTGAGCATAATCGAGCGGGCCAGGGCCGACCCCTCGACCGGATCAGTACCAGCCCCCAACTCATCGAAAATAACCAGCGATTGCTTATCGCAATCATCCAGAATTTTGACGATATTGGTCATGTGGCTGGAGAAGGTGGACAAACTTTGCTCAATCGACTGCTCGTCGCCGATATCGGCAAATATATTGTTGAAAACCGGCAGGCGTGAGCCTTCAGCCGCCGGAATTTGCAGCCCGGCCTGGGCCATCGCCGCCAGCAGGCCGATGGTTTTAAGCGAGACGGTCTTGCCGCCGGTGTTCGGCCCGGTGATGACGACCATGCGTGCGTCGTCGGGCAGCGGCAGATCAAGCGGCACGACGGTTTCCGGATCGAGCAAGGGATGCCGTCCGGCAGTGAGGTTGATAGTGGGTTGGGCCGGACGCTTTTTGCCGTCTTCCAGGATTGTTTGCCGCCCGTCGAAATCGATGAGATTGGGTTCGGTGGCATCAATGGCCCAGGCGTATTTGGCTTTGGCAAAGGCCAGATCAAGCTCGGCCAGGGCTTCAACCGTGTGGTTTATCAACTTGCCGTGGCTGCTGATCAGGGCCGATAGTTCGGCCAGAATGCGCTGGATTTCTTCTTCTTCTTGCATTTGAAGCTGTCGCCACGTGTTATTTAGCTCGACGATAGCCAGAGGTTCTACAAAAATCGTGGCACCGCTGGAGCTTTGGTCTTGAACAACACCCTGAATCCGGCCTTTGAATTCGGCTTTGACCGGGATGACATAGCGACCGCCCCGCTGGGTGACAAGGGCTTCCTGCAAATACTGCTTTTGCTGGCCGGAGACAATGCGGTTCAGGCGCTCCATCAGGCGGTTATGGGCGATGTCGATCTCGCGCCGGATGCGGGCTAGGGTCGGGCTGGCGCTGCTTTTAACTTCGCCGCTGTCATCGATGGCCTGGCCGATGGCATTGACCACGCCCGGACATTCCTCGATGCGCTGGGCAATATCGGCCAGCCGGGGATAGGCCTCGGCCAGCCGGCTGAGGTTGCGTTCGAGTTCACGAGCCGCGATGAGGGTTTGCCGTACTTCCAGCAGTTCGGGCGGCAGGAGCACAAAGCCGCGATCGGTGCGGGCTACGTGGGGCCGCACATCGCGCGAGCCGCCGACACCGATATTGTCTTTAACCGAAAGCAAATGGCCGGCTTCTCGGGTTTCGATTTGCCAGCCTTGTATTTCTGTAAAATAGGGTGAGGGTTTGAGTTTGAGCACTAGCTCTTTGCTAGCAGAAAAGGCGGCATATCGTGCCAGCCTTTCAAGTATCTTTGGGAATTCAAGTGTATTAAGATGTTTTTCGTACACGTCTTATCCTAATCTATCCGCCATCAGCCGAAAAGTTGCTGACCACTGTTTCTAAAATGTTTGGTCCGTCGTCTAACACAAATAGGCTAAGCGATTTGACAATTAACCAGAGCACCCGGTTGAAATAGGGAGCTAAGGCTGAGCTTTGAATTTGGTTTGTCAACCCAGGTTGGGAAACTCCGCTGGCCGAAAAAGCGCCGGTCTGAAAGAAGAATTGGATGACGCCCATAAAGATGGAAATCCAGACAACGGCCAGGACAACGCCCAAAATCATACTCAAAACTGTACTTAGGGGGCCTAAAACATAACGTTTCATAGCCGAGGGTTTAGGCGGCTCGACCGGGCCAACCCGTCCTTTTTTCTTGGCGGGGCGCGTTTTTTCTTCGGGCGGCTTGGTGAGATAACCCACAACCAGTCTAATAGCGTGGTAGGCCACAAAAAGCATCAGCAAAAACGAGAGGGTATCGCTGACGATTTTGCTCATTTCCAGCCCCTGTAAAATACGGTTACTGAATGGTCTGTAGAGCCATAGGGCAATCAAAAGGCCAAACCAAATGCTGGCCAGTGAGCGAAGCTGGACGCCAACCCCGCGTAAAAAACCAATGAGCAACCCGATAAATAAGAGAAAAAGTAACAATAGGTCTAAAACGTTCAAGCCAATGATTTGCATAATAATGCCTCCGGCAGATGAATTTTTAGCAGGTTGAAGTTGAGTGGATGCGGTGTGCTGTTCCGGTAAAATTGTGAGCCACGAATTGTGCAGTAGGAATAATTTTGATCAATGGAGATTGCGAAATTCGAGACAATACCCTAAAAAGTTTTTACCCGAACCTCACTATATAATAGCATCTTTTTTCGAAAATGCCTACAAAAAATTAGCTCACCTTATGTCTGGTGAGCTTTACGAATATCTGCTAAAAAAGTTTTAACCGGCGGGTTTACGAAGTTTTTTCTAGTTCTGATGAATTTTCCGAGGGCGCTATTTCAGCCGGTATAGCCGGTTCAACTGAAAGTGGGCCAAAATGAGGCGGTTCCGGTTCATCCTTCATAATGAGGTTGCCTCGGAAGTATCCCTCTTCATCGAGCAGAAAGCTGCCGACATCAACATCGCCCCAAACTTTGCCCGTACTAAGAATTTCCAGCCGGCCCCGGGCAATAACTTTACCCGTCACCGCACCGCTCACCGAGACGTTCTCGGCTTCTAGATCCGCCGCTACTTTGGCGTCAGGGCTAACCACAATGTTGCCCAATGTTTTGATCAGACCTTCCTCACAAACCCCATCAATCCGCACGCTGCCGTCGCAGATTAAGGTTCCCTTGAAGTTTGTATTTGGCCCAATCACGGTTTCAATTTTGTCGATAGGGGTTGATTTATTTCTACCCAGCACATTTTCCTCCTGACTACATCTGAGGAGTGAAATATACTCTAGGTAGGAGTAATTGTCAACGATTAAGAAAGAAATACCCTCATTACAAAGATGCGATGCTCATTGCCTTGTATGCTTCAGAGGCAGTTCAAATTTCGCGATTTCTGCAAAGTTGTCTATAGTTACCGGTACAAATTTTATGTTGATATACTGATTTTGAGCATAGTTTATCCAACCATGTGGAAATCACTTGCCCTTGCTTTAATAATTTGGCCTCTGTGTGTAACCTTCTCATTGGCTGATACGCTTCCTTTTACCCACACCACCCAACTTGAAGACACTCTGCCACGCCTGGCCGACAAATACTACCGCGATCCGGAAAGCTGGCCGGCCATCTGGTTGGCGACCAACAACGCCGCCGTGACGGATAGCCGCTTTACGGCCATCGAATCGCCTTTTGTACTGCGGCCCGGCCAACCGTTAGTTATCCCCTCCCAGGCGGAAGCGAATCGGCTTATGGCTAAGGCCAACGATGTCGATACGTTGCCGATAAGGTCGCCCGAAGTACAACTCCTAACCCAAACCTGGCTGGCTGAATTCTCCACCACAGTCGAAGATACGCGCCAACATTTTGGCATTCCCGGTGTGGCGTTGGCGATTGTGCGCGATAACCAGATTGTGCTGGCTGAGGGTTTCGGTGTGCGTGAACTGGGCCAAGATGATCCGATCACACCCCAAACCCTCTTTGCCGTTGGCTCGACGACCAAAGCGATGAACGCCGCGATGATCGCCTCGTTGGTCGATGATGGTGTTTTGGATTGGGATCAACCCGTGCGCGACATTTGGCCCGATTTCCAACTGGACGACCCTGAGCGTGCTGCACAAATTCGCGTACGCGATTTATTGAATATGACCAGCGGCGTTTTGCGGGCCGATATGGAGTGGAGCGGCCTCGGCCTGACGCCGGAGCAAATCATGACTTCGCTGGCTAAGTTGCCGCTTGATGAGACGCCAGGCGAAAATTTTCATTACAACAATCAGGTTGTTGCCACCGGTGGTTATGTTGCAGCGTTGGCAGCCGGCAGCCGCCTCGATAATCTTGATCAAACGTATGCCGCACTGCTCCAACAGCGTGTGTTTGACCCCACCGGGATGACGACTGCATCGCTCTCTATGGAAGCGACGCAAGCAAGCCCTAACCATGCCACGCCCCACGATTTTACGCTTTTTGGCGAAGCTGTACCCACCCATTACCACATTGATACCGGTATCACCCCGGCAGGAGGCGTCACCGCCAGTGTGCTCGATCTGGCTCATTTTGTGATGATGCAGCTCAATCGCGGCGTCAGCCAAACCGGCGTTCGGGTGGTGTCGGAACAGAATTTAACCGAAACCTGGCGACCTGAAATTGAAATCGTGCCTGATTTTAGTTATGGCATGGGCTGGTTTATTGAAAAGTATAATGATGTCGAAATGATCTGGCACGATGGCGATGTGTTGGGGTTCAAATCACTCATGGTTATGGTGCCGGAAGCCAATATTGGAATGGTGCTGATCACCAATCGTACCATATCCTTCGGGTTTGGTAACAGCCTGCGTTATGGCTTTATAGAGGCGCTGTATGATTTAGATAACAATGCCGCTGAGGTCTACAAGACCCAGTGGGATGATTTCATCAAGGCCCTGCCCGATATTCGCGAACCATTGGCCGAGACAGTTTCAGAGGATGAAGTAGCATCTTATGTAGGGCAATATGAACTCGGCTGGCAAGTTGAGCGGCGCGAAGACGGCACGTTTTGGGTGGTGCGTGGTCCCTACCAGTGGCGGCTTTTGGCCGCAGGTGACGGCGAGTTTATTATCAATAATGGTTTCGGCATTACCTCGCAGATCATATTTGAACCTATCGAAGATGGCAGTATGCATATGTCCGTCATCCTTTCATCGGGTGAAACCGGATCATATCTTCGAATAGGCCCCTAAATTTTTGTCACTTTTTATTGTAGAGGTTCAATACTTAACCGGATTGTGGTACAATAAAATAAAAATAAGACAAGACCGATCTTGCTTAGCCTCAGGCTGCACATTCTATTTGACCAACCACCTAAAGCATCGCCATCTTTTTCGAACCAGGAGTAGACCCCATGAATTCGACTTGGCTTGACCACAATCGTCATCTTGTATTTGGAATGCTGTCGTTGCTGGCTGTTGGAGGAGCCGGCGTTTTTTATTGGCAGCAGCCCACCCAAAGTTCAATCGAAATTCAACCGGTTGAACCGACGGTGACGGCCACCGAACTTGTTTCAACGCCACTGCCAACAGCTACCTCCGCACCGGTGCGCGTTTATATCACAGGAGCAGTTGCCAACTCCGATGTCTATTTTTTACCGTCGGGCAGCATCATTAAAGATGCTATCGATGCAGCCGGTGGGTTCACCGCCGAGGCCGATCGGGAGCACATCAACCAGGCCTTAGAATTGCAAGACCAGCAGCAAATTCATGTGCCGCGCCAAAACGAAGAGAGTCCGCTGCCTCCTGTTCAAGGTGGGCAAAGTGTCTCTGCCTCTGTAAGTAACCAGGCCGATGCATTCTCCGGCTCAAAAACGGCCGGCTCAAATGGGATTATTAACTTGAATACGGCTACGCTTGAAGAGTTAGACAGCTTACCTGGCGTAGGCCCGGCCATCGCTCAGCGCATTATCGATTATCGCGACAGCATAGGGCAGTTTTCATCCATTGATGAAATAACCCAGGTGAGTGGTATTGGCTCGGCTACTTTCGAAAAGATCAAGGCATTTATTGTTGTTGAGTAAATCGATGAGCGGCTGAGGACGCAGTACGGCTCAATTTCGCTGTACTGCTTTATTTGTGATATAATACTTTTTTGGCAAAATAACGTATTTTATTGTGGCTAAAGGCAAATGCATGGAAGATGTAAAACGTATTTATCTCTCATGGAGCGACGTTATTAAATTGATAGGCAGCGTGATGCCTAAGCTTGAGGCTTATGAATTTGATCTGGTTATTGCCATCACCCGAGGTGGGATTGTTCCCGGAGCAATTATTGCCGAGCGTTTGGGGATCAAACAAGTATTGGTGGCTTCGGTTGATTTTTATGAAGATGAAGAACACGACTTGGATTGGCCTGTTTTTATGCAATTTCCCGCTGATAGCTTTCTACGCGGTCGACAGGTTTTAATTGTTGATGATATCTGGGATCGTGGCAAACAGGTTGTCAATGTAACCGAACGCGTTAGACAGGCCGGTGGTCGTCCCCATTCTGTTGTTTTGCACTATAAATCACAACGTTCTGAGTTTCCAGATAAAGCCCCCGATTTCTTTGCTGAAGAAACAACGGATTGGGTTATCTATCCGTGGGAAGTTGAACGGGGTGCTGTTGGAACGCAGTAGCCTGCCAAACCGAAATTTTCATTATCCTCATACAGACGTAACTATCCGTTAAATTTTAAGGGCATACCATGCGGTTTCTTATAACAGGTGGGGCAGGTTTCATTGGCTCTACGCTAGCCAATAATCTTGTGCGTCGAGGACATACCGTACGCGTTCTTGATGATCTAAGTGCCGGAGATGCCGGCCGGCTTGACCCTGAGGTGAATTTTACGCGCGGAGATGTTGAGGATAAACCTAAAGTTTGGCGGCTGCTCAATAAAATTGATTGTGTTTATCATTTGGCTGCTCGGGTCTCTGTGCCGGAGTCGGTTTTGTATCCGCGTGAATACAACAAAACCAATGTTAGCGGCACGGTGGCCATTATGGAAGCCATGCGCGATGCAGGTATCAAACGGGTGGTACTGGCTTCTTCAGGCGCAATTTATGGAGAACAGACGCTTGGTAAAGTTCACGAAACGTTGCTGCCCCACCCCGATTCGCCGTATGCCGCCAGTAAGTTAGCAGCTGAAAGTTATGTTCAAACCATTGGTGAGTTGTGGAATATTGAAACGGTTTCGCTGCGGATTTTTAATTGTTACGGGCCCGGCCAATCGATACCGCCTACTCATCCACCTGTCATCCCCCAATTTATGCGTCAAATTTTAGAAGAAGGCTCACTGGTGGTTTACGGTAACGGTACGCAAACGCGCGATTTTATCTATGTTGATGATGTCGTTGAGGCGCTTATTGCGGCCGCCACCGCCGATGGTATTAGTCGACAGGTGATTAATATTGGTACCGGCGTGGGAACAAACATTAATCAATTAATTCAGTGTATTGAAAGCGTTACGCACAAAAAAGGCAAAATTGTAGTCAGCCCCTCCAACTCTGGAGGGGTATCAAATTTAGTGGCGAACACCGATAAAGCACAAAGATTGCTCGATTTCAAAGCAAAAACAACGTTAGAAAAAGGTGTCGCCTTGCTAAAAAAGCGCGATGCGCATTTTGCATAACTCAGTCATCTAACTGCTCCAGGCCAACAGCCATAAGATACCCTCTGGCCCGTTCTGTTTTGGGATAACGATTAACCAGTTTCCAAAACCTGGGGCCATGATTAGCCTCTAACAGATGCGCCAACTCATGAACGATAACATAATCTCGCACAAACGCCGGCATATTCGCTAACCGGTGTGAGAGACGAATGGTTTTCGCCACTGGGGTGCAACTGCCAAACCGACTCTTTTGATTGGTTACCCAGGCAATAGAGTTCCACTTTAGTTTGCCGTCAAAATATTGCCGGTTTAGCTCTTGAGCCCGACGGTGAAGTGCCTCGTCGTCGAGGTCTGCTTTGGTTTGTTTCTTTTGCCAACGTTCTTGCAAATTTTCGATAATAGGTTGGAGTTCTTGCTCGGTTATGTCTGCCGGAGCTTGTACAACAAATACCCCGTCGACTTCACGAGCGCTTACTGTTTTCTTACGCTTTTTACTGCGAACAACTTCTATTTCCATAGTTAAAAATTTATAGGTTTGGCAACGATGCCATACTAAGTTTATTAAGTTTTTCCCAATTTAACCC
Organism: Anaerolineae bacterium; assembly: GCA_020433835.1. Next base: position 8,592 of record JAGRBY010000264.1, read on the forward strand.
AACTTATCCCAAATATATCCCAAATTAATTTGGGATATATTTGGGATTATAACAGATTTTTTGGATTAAGTCAGATTATTGACCTGCGTCGCCCAACAATCCAACATTTGAAAAGTCGCCTAACGTAAATTTGTAGGCTTGAGGGCGAATGGGTGAGCGGTGCAGCGTAACGTTTCGCCCGATCAAACTGTCTTCTATGCGGCGATTGATATTGCGGATTTGGCTGTTTTCTAACACAATTGAACGCGAAATTTCCGCATTTTCAACAATGCAATGGTGGTAAATACTGGTAAATGGCCCAACGTAGGCGTTAATCAGGCGCGTATCTCGGCCGATGATGGCCGGACCACGTACTACGCTGTTGATGACTTCAGCCCCTTGCTCAATCGTTACTCGGCTGTCTACCTCACTATCCCGATCAACATAACCACCAATAGTAGGCGTTAATTCTTCTAGCACCAAGCTGTTGGCTTCCAGCATATCACCCGGTCGGCCGGTATCGATCCACCAGCCCCGGTGGATATACGGGTGAACATTATATCCTTTGTCAGCCAACCATTGAATGGCATCGGTAATTTCAAGCTCACCACGCCAGCTTGGGTTGATGGCTTTAACGGCTTCAAATACATGATAATCGAACATGTAAATG
>JAGRBY010000265.1 GCA_020433835.1 Anaerolineae bacterium
CCAGGTTTTTGCCTAAATTGTAAGCATGTTGCCCAATTGAGCACCAAAAATAAACCTTTGCCGGTCTCATGCTCAAGAAAAACCTGGGTTCTAATGCTACCACGATTGTGTGCAGAGCTACCAGGGCTTTAGGTGTCCCATTATTAATATGAAAGAGAAGCTATGTCACAAAAAGCTGATATAGAAAATTTGATAAAAAAACGCAGTCGCCGTCTACAAATACTCAAAGAGCAACAAGCTAAGTTAGGAATTCATGCACCCCCTCATGTTTTGATGGAAATAGAAGAGATAGAAGAAGAAATTGAAGAACTACAGAAATCATTAGAGACACCAGAAAAAATTGAGGTTGCAGGAAAACTATCTTCCTCAGACGAGACCAGGGTCAGACAGTTTCCTATGATAATCAGTGGTTTAATAGTCTTTATAGGACTGTTAGTGATGGGAGTTTTCTTCAATGTTTTTTTTATGGGAGATACTGACGAGCCTGTTCCTGAAGGAAAGTCAACTGATACACCAACTATAACCTCTATAGCTTCCCTGAACGTATCACCTACTGCGACGTTATCTTCCATCATGTCCACATTGACACCGACCAATACAACAGTTACTGCTGTTACAACTCCATCTCCCACATTTAGAGCTATAGATAGTATGTTAATGGTTTTTGTAGAACAGGGGACATTTATTATGGGGACTGATCAGCATATGCCGATTCCTAACCCAAAACGGGAGGTTACGCTCAATCACGACTTTTGGATCGATCAGACTGAAGTGACCAGCAGGCAATTTTATGATTTTCTAAATGATCAACCGTGTGAAGTTTTACGAGAACAAGAGAGCCGTTGGGTTGTATCAACACCTTCAGGTTTCATTCAAAAAGTTGGGGATTGTGAATACAATCTTAAGAGTGGTGGTGTCCATGCAATGAATAATATTACATGGTACGGGGCAACAGCATATTGTGACTGGATTGGTGGACGACTACCTACTGAGGAGGAATGGGAGTATGCAGCACGCGGCCCAAAAAGTTTTTTATATCCATGGGGAAATGAGTTTGATGGTAAACGTGCTAATATGTGCGACATAAATTGTAGTAGCGTGACAAGAAGAAACGAGAGTTATGATGACGGCGTAGTCTCTGTCGCTCCGGCTCACAGTTTTTTTGAAGGTGATTCTAATGGCGCAAGTTGGGTTGGGGCGTTGAATATGTTGGGTAATCTTTATGAGTGGACTGCGGGAGATAATGTATCGGAAGACAAAGCTGTTTTACGAGGAGGAAGTTGGCTTCACGGTGATCTGTTAGATTTTAGTACCACATATCGGTGGCAAGCTGACCGAGATATTGCATACTCAAGCACAGGTTTTCGATGTGTGGTTGATACTAACCTTAATTAATGGACGTTGAAGAAATATAAACAACAAATTTTTAGGGGGATATATGTTAATACGCAAGCATTTCATGAGTAGACGTGCATTTCTGAAAAAATCGAGCGTTCAAGTATTCGTTCTGATAAACAGTAACTCTTTGTTTAAGATCCTAGACGGAAAAACTACTACTCAAACTGATTCTTCAAATGTTGCTTATGGTAGTCGCATCTATGGTCAGGGGACTTATCCCGGTCATCAGCTTTATTTCCCGTTCATGAGTAAGGAGGAAAAATAAAATGGCACGCTTACCTAACCCAGGGAGTGATGAAGGTGTATGGGGTATAGTGCTAAATGAGTTTTTAAAAGAATCACATCACGCAGATGGAAAACTAAAAGGTGTAATCGAAGTTTTTAATGTTAAAGATTTTGGTGCTAAAGGAGATGGGCAAACCGATGATACACAGGCTATACAAGAGGCCATAAACGCAGTAAATGAGTCTGGGCGAAAGTCAGGTTTGCTGTTTTTTCCGTATGGAGCTTACAAAGCAAACAATTTAAAGATACCTACTTCTATCCATGGATTAACCATTTTTGGCTCAGGACGTTATGACCTATCAACTACTGAGGGGACATGGATTATTAACACAGGCTCAAACCCACTGTTCACTACTGAAGGGGATGGCAGTCTTATTAATTTTACTATCCATGATCTATCTTTTAAACAGGCGGACAGTTCTGGAGGACATATATTTGAGCCTGTAAATGGGCCGGCCTTCATGAAGTTCGAGCAAGTGTATTTTTATCTCACAAATCCAAACGCCTCTTTTATAAAGTCAGTTGTCGGTAACCCGGCTCATATTACTCTACAGAACATTCGTGGTTACATGGCTTCGGGAGCACAGGTTCCCGCCGTGGATATTAGTTCTGAATATAGTGATAATCTATTTGGTATTGAGGTTGTTGATACCATGATCAATTCCAATGTGACCGCAACTGCACCTATTTTTCGGTTAGAAAATAGAAGAGGTGGGGGCCTGGCCTACGGTCCAATTTTTAGAAATGTTACTTTGGAAGCACCGGGTGGTGGTGGCATTCACTTGTATTCATTTACAAGAACTATTTTAGAGGGCGTAGTAGCCGCCGATCTGCCAACTGATCCAGGACCGTCACAACCTATCATACTCATTGCTAAATCATTGGTTGATGGATCGAGTACTGCCAGAGATATAGTGATAATGGGTTGCTCAATACTCCTTGGCACACCACAAAATCCGGATCTCAAAATAGAAAGTGAAGTTGGACAGAATGGCGTTGTCATTATAAGTAGTCGGATCAATCAACTTGAGTCGACCTTGAATCCACCTATTATCATCGCATCAAGAATTGCGAAACTAGTAGGTGAAACAACTCCACTGTGGCTCGACGCCGGCGGACGGGTGCGTGGTGTACGCAGTATATCGCAAACAACAACGGAAGCATACAATCTTCGTGGCTCTTTTACGATTTCAGGGGGTAGTAAAGTGGCTACTGTCGATTTTAACTCAAAAGAAAAAGACATAGATTATTTTCTGACTGTTACACCTACCACAACAGTTGGTAGTCCAACCTTTGGTAGTAATCGAATATTTTCAATTTCAAAGTCTGCCGAGTCATTTATCGTGCAAGTAGAGGTTGCTCCTGGTACAGGAAATAGTGTAACATTCGACTGGCATTTGATACGCTAAAAAAGAACAAATTTAATTTTCAGTGTATTCTACATCCTAACACAAACTCAAGAATATTTCCTGAATAAAAGATGGCGACTGGCACTCAAAAAACGATATCGCGGTGATCCAGGGAAAATCAAGTTGTATTTTTACCCTACACCTTAATCCCATACTCCTTCGCTTCCTTCTTAGCCCAATCGGGAATAGGCGTCGGCGCAGCTACGGGTGGCAGCTTAACCAAATTCTCCGGTGACGGATCAAAATTGAGCGACCGGCTCAACCCTTCGACCACCGTCTTGAGAACCGTAATGCGTTCATACCACTTATCGTTGTTCGGCACCACCATTCAGGGAGCATGCTCCGTCGAGTTTTTCTATCCGACAAAAACACTCTCTAAACACTCAAATTTATCGAGGTTTTTGACTGAACTCCCTGCTGTAATTACAATGTTATTATCAAGCGAGGTAAATTATGGCCGTCAAAACTCGGATTATTCAGATTGGAAATTCACAAGGGATCCGTATCCCCAAACCTATCCTTGAACAATTGGGCTTCACCGATGAGGTCGAGTTGGAAGTCTTGCCTGATCAGTTAGTAATTCGTTCTGTCCACCAGCCTCGCCAACAATGGGATAAAGCTTTTAAGGCGATGGCCGAAGCCGGAGATGACCAGTTACTTGATGATGAATCATTCTCACTGACCGAATGGGAAACCAATGAGTGGGAATGGTAGTCAAGCGCTTTGAAGTCTATTTGGTTAATCTCGACCCGACCATCGGGAGTGAAATTAAGAAAACACGCCCTTGTTTGATTGTCTCGCCGGATGAAATGAATCGGCACATTGCCACGGTCATTGTTGCGCCGATGACGACGAAGGGACGGAATTATCCCACCCGCATATTGTGTAAATTTGAAGGAAAAGATGGACAGATAGTGTTGGACCAACTGCGGACGGTTGACAAAAAGCGGCTGGTGAAAAAGTTGGGACGGATAGATAAAAAAACGCAGCAGTTGGTATTGTCAATATTAGCCGAGATGTTTGCTGAGTGAGAGGGCAAAAGCATTTGCCCTTTTAACCCAACCTACACCTTAATCCCATACCCCTTCGCTTCCTTCTTCGCCCAATCAGGAATAGGCGTGGGCGCAGCAACAGGCGGCAGTTTGGCCAAATTCTCGGGCGACGGATCAAAGTTGAGCGCCTGACTCAATCCCTCAACAACGGTCTTGAGAACGGTAATGCGGGCATACCCTTTATCATTGCCGGGCACCACCGTCCAGGGAGCGTACTCGGTCGAGGTCTTGGTGATCATATCTTCGACCGCGGCTTCGTACTCATCCCACTTTTTGCGGTTGCGCCAATCTTCTTCAGTCAATTTCCACGATTTTTGAGGAGTCATACGGCGGCTTTCAAAGCGAGCTAACTGCTCATCCTTGCTGATATGGACCCAGAACTTAAAGATAATCGTGCCGAAATCGACCAACTGCTTTTCGAATTCGTTAATCTCACCATAGGCCCGCTGCCACTCTTTGGTGCTGCAAAAACCCTCAACTCGCTCGACAAGGACCCGCCCGTACCAGGTTCGATCAAAGATACCAATCTCCCCCTGAACCGGCAGACGCCGCCAAAAGCGATAGAGATAGTGCCGGGCCGCATCATCCCCTTTTGGCGCAGCGATAGCGTGAACTTCGTAACTGCGCGGATCGAGCCGAGCCGTCAGGCGTTTGATGGCCCCACCCTTACCGGCGGCATCCCAGCCTTCAAAAACCATCACCACCGGACGCTGCTGGCGATAGACCTCAAAGCCTAAGGCTCGCACCTGGGTTTGATATTCATCCAACGCTTGCTTGTATTCTTTCCGTTTGAGCTTTTTTGATAGATCGACCGTTTCTAACATGATTTCTCCCCCTACGCCTTCTTACTCTTTTTTTTCTTTTTCTTATCTGTTTTCTTCTGACTGACGGCGGCAGCCTCTTCCAAATCTACCAGGCTCAGCCACGGCGTGGGGGTCACATCAAGCACCGCTTCCAACCGATTGATAATCGCCCGGTAGACAGCGTAAAAACGGTAGTTCTGATTGGTGGCGGAAATGGCCGACCACGGCGCGTGGGACGTGTTGGTTTTGGCCATCATCTCCTCAGCCGCGGCCAGATAATCGTCATAGCGGCGATGCTGCTCCCACTCCTCGGCCGTCACCTGCCAGGCTTGGGCCGAGTCTTTGGTCAAGCGGATAAACCGGCGCAACTGCTCTTCAGGGGAGATATGCAGCCATAGTTTGATAAAAACCGTGCCATCATCGGCCAATAACCGTTCAAAGTCGTTGATATCGTCATAAATCGAGCGGCCATTGAGCGACATTGGCTTTTCATTTTGAATGCGCTCAACCAACACGCGCCGATACCAACTATTATCAAAGACAACCATTTCCCCATAGCGAGGGGTTTTGAGCCAGAAACGCCACAGCCACGGCATTTTGGTTTCCAGCGTGCGAGGTGGGGTAATCGAGTGGGTCTTAAAGCCACGCGGATCAAGCTGGCTGGTAATTTCCTGAATGGTCGAGCCTTTCCCGGCCGTCTCCCAGCCTTCGAAGACAATAATCGTGGGTACTTTCGTATCAAAAGCCAACTTCTCTAACTGGTAGAGACGCTGTTGTAAAAAGCGACGGATATGCTTAAAAGCCGTATCCGACAGCGATAGCGATAAATCTACTGTATCAAGCATCGTTGCTTCCTTCCTCCTGGAATAGGGGAGATTCTTCCTCTCTTGCTACAAACCAGAGTCATATGATCATTTTTTGAAAACGGGCTGAATTAATCGCTATTATACCACTAAATGCTCCTATTTCCCCAACCAACCATGGAGCATGGATAAAACGGATTAAGGATATCCAACTTGAAATCGGCTTTGACACCCACTTTAATTCTACCTATAATAGCGGAATATTTTTCCTCAATACACACACAGTGGTGGTGTTCCATGACCGTTCTCGTTTTTGGCAGCCTTAATATGGATTTGGTGATTCGTACGCCCCGGCTGCCGTTGCCCGGTGAAACCATCATCGGCCATGAGTTTTTTACGGCAGGCGGCGGTAAAGGGGCCAATCAGGCCGTGGCCGCCGCCCGATTGGCCGCGCCGACTAAGATGATTGGCCGGGTGGGCGGCGACTCTTTCGGGGTCTCTCTGCGCCAGCAGTTAGCGGAGTCCAATGTTGATGTCGACTCGGTCTTTGTCGATAAAAGTGTGGCGACCGGAGTAGCCATTATTGCCGTTGATGATGCCGCACAGAACAATATTATCATCGCTTCGGGGGCCAATCATCAGGTCGATCAAACCGATCTGGAGCGCCTTAGCCACCTTATGCCTCAGGCCAAACTGCTGCTGCTTCAGCTTGAGATCCCGCTGGATATGATTATGGCTGCGGCCAAACTGGCTCGCCAACACAATGTGACCGTTATTCTTGATCCCGCGCCGGCCCAGACGCTACCGGCGGAACTCTATCCTTTCATCGATATTATTACGCCTAACGAAATCGAAGCCGGTCAACTATGCGGTTCGGTTATAAAAACCAAAGAGGATGCCTTTGAGGCGGCACAACAATTGTGTGAGCGGGGTGTGCGGCAAGCCATCATTAAAATGGGCGCAGCCGGTATGGTCTATGCCACCCCGGAGACAAGCGATTTTATTCCGGCTTTTCAGGTGACGGCCGTCGATACCGTGGCAGCCGGCGACTCCTTTAACGGTGGGTTAGCCACGGCTCTGTTTGAAGGGCTATCCCTGCCCGAGGCCATCCGCTGGGGAGCCGCTGCCGGTGCGCTGTCGGCCACCAAAAGTGGCGCACAACCGTCGATGGCCTATCGACATGAGTTTAATGCCTTCTTGAAGGCTCACGCCTGATGGAGATCTATGCGACTTATTATTGATACGGATGGCGGCATTGATGATGCTATTGCCTTGTTGATGGTACTGGCCCATCCGAATACAACTTTAGAAGCCGTGACTACGGTTTTTGGTAATGTGCCACTGGCACAAGCCACCCAAAATGTCAAAACCATTCTCGACATTGCACAGGCACCTTCGCTCCCCATTTACAGTGGTTGCGCTCAGCCGCTGCTGCGTTATCAGGCTTTGGACGCCAAAGATGTTCATGGCGATGATGGCTTGGGGGGAGCCAGTCGAACGGAATCCGCGCGCCCTACACAGGCAGAGCCTGCTGCCCTGGCGCTGATTCGATTGGCTAAAACCTATTCCGGTCAGCTAGACCTGCTGACTTTAGGCCCGTTAACTAACCTGGCAGTGGCCGTTCGGTTGGAGCCTGATATTTTTAGCTACTTTAACCGCATTGTGCTCATGGCCGGAGCAGTCGATACCCGAGGTAATACTTCAGCTGCGGCTGAATTCAATATTATGGTCGATCCGGAATCGGCCCACATTGTGTTTACCGCTTTGCAAAAGAGTTACATTCAGCCGCAGCTTATTTCGTGGGAAGCCACGCTGGCCCATCCGCTTACGCCGGAGGAATGGACACACCTGACCGAGGGCGAGGCACCGGTGGCGCAGTTTGTGCAACAGATGAATATTCATCTGCTTGATCTCCGGCTTGCGTACAAGGAACCCCACATCCTGTGGCCTGATCCCTTGGCGGCAGCCGTACTATGCGAGCCGAATATTGTGCTCGAGCAGGAGCTACGCTTTATCGATGTTGAGACAGGCCATACGATAACGCGAGGCCAAACGTTAGTTGATTATCGTCGTCTGTCGAACCAGCGCCCCAATGCCCACATCATTCGTCGGGTGGATAAGCAGCTATTTCGACAGTTGCTTAGGATGGCCGTCCAGACATAAATGATTGTATAGCGTGAATTTTGATGACAGATTAGGTCTTACGCAAAAGGCAGGTGATAGTCACTTATTGGTAACAAATAAATATTGGATTAGCCCCAACAGGTCGATTTAGGATGTCAAAGTGACTGTCACCTTTATACCTGCGTAAGTCCTGAGATAATGCTTCATAAGGAGGATGGAGCAAAAACTTTATCTGTAGCATTGTTGATTTCATTATGTATGGAGGAAGGAGAGAAAGATGAAACAAAAGTTTTTACTTATAGTGACTGTATTAACGTTGGCCCTGCTTGTGGCCGCTTGTGGCCAGGCCACTCCGGCCACCACCAGCCAAGAGCCGGAGCCGGAAAGCACCGAAAGTGAACCGGCTGCTGCCGAAGAACCACTGCATGTCATCTTGTTCATCAACGGCGTGCTGGGCGACAAATCCTTTTTCGACTCAGCCCAGCGCGGGGTTGATCAAGCTGTGGAAGAGTTGGGAGTTGAAGCCAAAACGGTCGAAGCCGGGCTGGATCAAACCCAGTGGGAGTCGGCCTTTATCGATACGCTTGAAAATGTGCCGTTTGATATTTTTATTGTCGGCACCTTTCAAATGATCGACCTCTTAGAGCGCTTTGCCCCCGATTATCCCGACAAACGATTTATTATCTACGATGCGCCCGTTAATTACGAAAGCGGCTGCTGCGATAACGTCTACTCGGTTATGTACAAACAAAACGAAGGCTCTTACCTGGCCGGTGTTTATGCTGCGGCCATGACGACCCAAGAAATTGACGGTATGAACCCAGAGCCGATAATTGGTTCCATTGGTGGGCAAGAAATTCCGGTTATCTTAGATTTTATGGTCGGCTACGAGCAAGGGGCCAAAGAAACCAACCCCGATGTCCAGATTATTCGGCAGTTTGCCAACAGTTGGGATGACCCGGCCAAAGGCAAAGAGCTGGCTAAAGCCCAATACAGCCAGGGTGCCGACATCGTCTTTCAAATTGCGGCCGGCACTGGCCAGGGCGTTTTTGAAGCCGCCGCCGAAGATGGCCATTACGCCATTGGCGTTGACTCCGACCAGGCTCTAATTGTTGAAGATGCCGACCCCGATCAGGCCGCCCGCATTTTGACCTCGATGATGAAAAATGTTGATAATTCACTCTTCCGGGCGATTGAGCTGCATCAAAAAGGCGAATTGGCGTATGGCCAAATTGAGACGTTAGGTATCGCTGAAGGTGGCGTTGGTCTGGCTCGCAACAAGTTTTACGATGAATCAACGCCGGAAGAGGTCAAAACGTTGGTTGATGATGCCGAGAAAAAGATTC
>JAGRBY010000266.1 GCA_020433835.1 Anaerolineae bacterium
GGTTCTTCGGCGGCGGGTGCTTCGACGGCCGCTTCTTCGGTGGCCGCCGGTTCTTCAGGCTCGGCCGGGGCGGGTGTTGCCTCACCACCGCAGGCCACAGCAAAGATAGCTAAGGCTATCATCAAAATTAGAAGCAATATTCTTTTGCTCATTGCTAATCTCCTCCTGAGATTGAAATTTTGAAAGGTCGAATTTTAGAGAATGTAAAACAAGGTATGTTAGCTCTTGATAAAGTTCCACCTCCTTAAAGTATGAAATAGAAGTTCTTCTTGCTAAAGAGAGTGTAATTGGAAAGTAGGTATTCGATAACGCAATATCCGACACCTATTTTCTAATTACTGCGTGTAGAATGTTTGAAGTTATTTGAATTGCCTGCTTTTGAAATGACAAACTGAATAACAATGAAGCGAGAAGTTATTTTAGTAAGAGTCTTGGATTTGGCAAGAATTGATAGAGTTTTAAGCCTTAAAGTATTGCTAAAGAGCCTGTGTTTACCGGACGCGGCTTAGATCTTGGTTGTACCACCGCTGGGATATTTCGGCTAAGACGCCTTGTTCACGTAAGCGATTTAAGATTTGGTTGATGGCTTGCATAAGCCGATCAACTTTAAGACCATCACGTGGAACAGCCGCAATCGCTACCGGCTGCAACCCCACCCGTTCGGCCTGAGGCGCGAGCTTAATGGGCAAGTCGCGATCAAGAGCTTGCTCAAACATGGGGGTCGGTCCAAAAATGGCGTCTAACTGAGGATTCGCTTCGCTATCGGATTGTCCAAGTTCGCGGATAGATTTTTGCAGGTTGCTCAGGATAACAAGTTGGATATCATCCGGTGGTTTAAGCATAAACTGCTGCTGCTGTACGGTAAGCGCTGAGCCGCCCGGCGTCAGAAGCCGTTGGTGAATGGAATGTTCTAGCACACCCACCTTATGTTCGGCTAAATCCCCAAATTCGTTGATTGCCTCTTCATCGGCCGGGATCAGAAAACCCATGGGTACAAAAGCATAGGGAATCGAGTAGACCATATTTTGAGCGGGCGTGTTAGGCAGCGGCTGATCGACAGGTGTGAGAGAAGCAATGGCGATATCCCACTCGTTGGTCCAACTGCCGGTGACCAATATCTGCGGATCGGCTTCGATAAGTTCTAGCTCTAAACCCAGGCCGACTGCCACAAGCCGAACCACTTCAACCTCAAAACCAGTTAGCGCGCCACCTGTGTCGGTGGTGGTGACATCGCGAAAGACAGGGGGTGAAAATTCTGCTTCGGGCCAAACGCGCACGCCAACGCGCAGCCGCCCCTCTTCAAGCAGTTGATCCAAAAGATCAGATCCGTCACCGGGGGCGAGGGTGGGGATGAGAACCGGCGTCGCGGTTTCGGGCTGGCTCTCCGGCGTTGCCGCGAAGCCCCACTGGCATTGGGCGGTTGTTATGAGCGCAATAGCTAGAATGAGTAAGAGACGGATGTGAGCCATCTTCATTATATGAGGTGATAACTGATATGGTATTAGTACTACAACGCGACTTCGGACTGGAGAAACCAGGGTTTTAACTGGGAAGTGAAAATAGGCTCTTTCGCGAGCCTTCTTGGGCAAGACATGGAGCGGATTAACTAAAAACCCTGGTTTCTTTCCTTTCTTTCCGGGTGTTACGTCAAAATCTCGTAGTAGTTAGCAAAAAAGCCTGGACAATAACGACCAGGCTTTCTATAGCTATCGATTACGTAAGGTGAATTTTATCCTTCGGCATCGCGTGCGCAGCGGAAGCCTATATCATCGTTGGCGCTGGTGCCGGGAGGTCCGGCGTTGCGGTTGTAGGTGGTAACCAACTCACCATCTTCACCATCAAACCAGCCGCCGCCTCGGTTAACCCGGTTTTCTTCACCAAAGAAGTTGTCAGCATCGGCGGCCTGGCCGGGATAGGCTACAAAGTAATCTTCTGTCCACTCGCGAACGTTACCAGCCATATCTTCAATACCGTAGGGGCTGGCTCCGGTGCCAAAACTACCGACGGCGGTGGTGCCGCGAATGCCGCCTTCATAGAAGTTGCCGTTTTCAGCTACAAAGTCGTCACCCCATGGATAAACGCGACCGTCGTCACCGCGTGCTGCCTTTTCCCATTCGGCTTCGGTGGGCAGTCGCTTACCGGCCCATTCGCAGTAGGCCGTGGCATCATCCCAGGTAACGTACACTACCGGATGGTTGCCTTTGCCTTCGGCTGCATCTTGCCAGTTTTTGCTGCTGTGTTGTTCGGCATAGCTGGTGTAGCCGGTTTGCTGAACAAAGTGGGCAAACTCATCGTTGGTTACTTCAAAGCGGTCGATTTCATAAGCGGGCAGATCGACTTCGTGGGCCGGACCATTTTTCGGTTTGCTGCCGTCTTGGCCCATGGTGAAAGGACCGGCATCAATAAGAACCATATCTTCAAAGAGGGGGCCCTCAGGCTCGGCCGGCTCGGTCTCAGCCTCATCCGTGCCTTCGGCTTCGGCTTCTTCATCACCAGAAGCCGACTCGATTTGGGCGATGGTGGGCGCAGGTCGAGGGGTTGGGGTAGGGGGAGCAGGTTTGGGCGTGGGGGTTGCCAGCACAACCGGGGTGGCGGTTGCCGCGCTTGCTTCTGATCCGCCACCGTCACCACTATCGGCGACCTGCGGCTCTGCTGAGCCGCACCCTGCTAAAAAAATCGCTCCAATCAGAGCGACAGCCATCAGTAATTTTCTCATAATTGTGTTACTCCTCCGTAGGTGTCTAGCCGTAAATTTCAGCAAGTGAGTATAACAAAAGTTCATGCTTTCTACAAATCCATATGGAACCCGCTTGGGCCTTTAGGGAAGGGATATAATCGCTTCATTATAAAGGGATTGCTCGCGAATTTGCAGAAAAGGGATCGGTTTGATGGCCGTATGGTGTTGGTCGAACGCTATTGGCCCGGTTACGCCCTCAAACATGTTTTGCTCGATGGTGTGAGCCACAGCATCGGCATCGAGTGAGTTGGTCTGCCCGATAGCGACTGCCAGGACATGGGCTGTATCGTAGGCTAACGCGGCTAAGGTGTCAGGTTCAATCGCATAGACGGATTTGTACGTTTCCGCCCAGTTCTCAACGCCAGAGTTAGATGTAAGCCGGGTATAGTGTACCGGGAAGAAGTTCCCTTCCATTATATTCTTGTCCAATTCATCTGTAGACCAGGCATCACTACCGACCAATTGCAGTTGGACCCTGGCTGTCTCGGTGAGTTGGGACACCACGCGATTAGCTGTGTTCGCATCGACCGGTAGATATAGCACCTCCGCTCCAGAGTTTTCGACGGCGGACAGCAGTGGGCTAAAATCGTTTGTGCCGGGTGGATAGGTAACCTCGATGATGTGACCACCATCGGCTTGAAATTGCTCGATAAAGGGTGCAGCCAGTGCTGCGGCATAAGCATCAGCCGGTGAATAGAGTATCGCTGCTTGACTTACATCGAGATGGCTGTCGATAAAATACGCGGCAGCCTGACCTTGTAACGCATAGCTGTAACTGACTGTAAAGACAGTGGGCCGAACTTGGCCCTGAGCATCGTCCGTAACCTGCGGATGCATGGCGGCCGGACTGATCATCAGCGCCGTGTCATCGTTTATCACCGTTGCCGCGCCAAGCGCCGCTTCGGAGCAAACCGGTCCTAGCAAAAGTGTATACTGATCATGGAGGGCTTGCTGAGCCGTCTGCTGTCCGGAGTCGAAGGTACATTCTGTTGGATAGATGCGCCAGCTTATGGATCGGCCCGCTAGCCCACCGGCCTCATTAATCTCATCAAATGCCAGTACAAATCCGTTTTGTACGGTGCGGCCAGTGGTAGCCAGCTCACCGGTAGTTGGTATCAAGAGCGCAACTGAGAGTGTTAGGCCGGACACGGTGACCGGTAAAGGAGGTGGAGCGGTTGTATTGCATCGCACCAAAAAAGCAAGGGCCACGCAAATTCCTATGATTATTTTGTTTTGCTTCAGTAAAATGGTAAATAGCTTGATAAAATGGTGGTGCATTATATGTTTACGTAGAAACCATGAGTCAATCGCATGCTGTTGAATTTCGGAAAAACCTTGCCAAAGCAGGGGCTTTGAGTATAATCTGACCACGATAATTAAGAAAGTGGGACATTAGGATAATTCTATGCCTGTTTCAAAAAAGCGAAAGAAAAAAGGATCGAAACCAACCGGGCCGCCGCCCTCAAAAGTGGAAGTTGCTGGTAAAAAGAAAAAGTTGAGCCGGCAGCAAATTTTAATTTACATTTTTAGTGCCTTGATTATCATCAGTTTGGCCGCAAGTTTTATTGTCGGCAGTTCTGGCCGTTCTACGCCGGCCCAAGATAGCACGGGAGGAGCAGCCCCAACGGCATTGGCAACTGCGGCTCCTGAAGATGACACCGCCACTGAAGAAGCTGTTTCTGGCGAAGAGGCAACTTCCGAAGCATCGCCAAGTGATGAACCTGAAGCAACTTCTGAAACTACGGTTGATAAATAAACGACGCTATATTGAAACCCACTCTTGGGCTATAATGCACCATAACTTTTTCAGCGTTGAGAAGTTTAATTTACCAGATAATCTGTAACACTATCCGCCTGGCTCTTAAATGCTGCACAGGCGGATTTTGTCTTTAAAGATGTTGTTGCTTGAAAACATTATACTTATGTAAGGAGATAGCTTATGAACGTCGTACTTATTGGCCCTTCAGGTTCAGGTAAAGGAACGCAAACCAGTAAGCTGATACCAAAATATGGCTTCGAGTCGATTTCCATCGGCGATATGCTCAGGGCAGGTACTGCTGAGTCGACGACACTGGGAAAAATGGTGAAAAAGTACATGGATCAGGGCCAATTAGTGCGTGATGAAGTGGTTGATGCGCTGATTAAGACCAAACTGCGCAGTTGGAATTACAGAAAGGGTGTGATTTTTGATGGCTTTCCCCGTACTGAATATCAAGCCAAGTATCTCGATGAACTGATGAGCGAGTTGGGCTATCGATTAGATGCGGTGATTTACCTCGATGTATCGGAGGAAGAGATAAAGCATCGGCTGGAAAAGCGGATTATTTGCCGCAAATGTTATACGCCTTACCACGAAATATATAACCCCTTTACCGTTTGTACGGTGTGTGGCAGCACGGAAAGCTATCGGCGTGAGGACGATAAGCCCGAGATTGTTGCAGCCCGAGTGAAAGATTTTTATCGTTTAGCTGCCCCGTTAATGGATTATTATTATAGGACCAGCCAGGTTATGGTAATCAATGGTGAAGGCACCATCGATCAAGTTCACCAGCGGCTGATACACCTGTTGCAAGCCGTTGAACGAAAAGAAGCCCGCCCGGCCACACTTGAAGAAGTAGAGCGCATTCAGGCCCTTAAAGATCAAAGTTCGGTTATTGGTACAGATGAAGCTCAGGTTAGTTTAGATGTTGTTTTGTTAGGTGGCCCGGGTTCCGGCAAAGGTACGCAGGCTGAAAAGTTGAGCAAATCATTAAGCCTGGCCCATGTATCCACTGGCGAACTGTTTCGCGGCCATTTCAAAAATAACACCGCCCTCGGTAAGTTGGCAAAATCATACATTGAGAGGGGCGAGTTGGTGCCGGACGATGTAACCCAGGGTATGGTCCAAGATCGACTTTCGCAGCCGGATGTTCAGAATGGATTTATTTTGGACGGCTTTCCGCGCACTATCGGCCAGGCCGAAGCGCTAACCGATATGATGACGGGTATGAAGCGGCGGTTGAGCGGTATCCTTTATATTAACGTCTCTGACGCCGAGATTGTTAAACGTCTATCGGGGCGTGTAACCTGCCAAGATTGCCAAACGCCTTTTCATACAATGTACAACCCCCCGGCCAAAGAAGGCGTTTGCGACCACTGCGGCGGTCAGCTTCGCCGTCGCGACGATGATGAACCGGATACGATCCGCGCTCGGTTGCGTACCTACTACGGCCAAACCGCCCCGTTGATTTCCTACTATCGTGCCTTAGGGTTACTTTACGAAATTGATGGCGAGGGTGATGTTGCAGACATTACACGCCGTATTATGGAAGCTGTCCGGCTAATTGAGGCTAGAGACGAACTGCGTAAACGCGCTTCCACAGACTAATGTCCTCATTTTTCCTTATTGACTAAATACAATCCTCACCCCAGTGCAGCAGCGATATGATTTACAGATTTTTGTTCTCAATTGTTTTATTGAACAGGTGACTTTAAAATGGAGCAAAATAATTTCATGGTCTCCCTTGGCTTTACCGATGAAAAGGTGCCTATGGGTGCTCACATCTGTCAAATTTACAGCGATGACAACGAACGTACTGACGCATTACTGAAGTTTTTGTTACATGGTCTTAAAATGGGAGAAAGAACCGCCTGCTTTTCTGATGACATTGATGCTAAAACGATGGAAGATTTTTTGGCACACTATAATATATCTTATAATGAATGTGAGCAGAAACAGGCGGTTACTCTGGCTGGTACCCATGCAGTATATTTCCAAGACAATGTTTTCGATCCTGAACGGATGCTGTCTACGCTTGCTCACTATCATCAAGAGTCATTAGATTTAGGCTTTCCAGCAGCTAGATTGATGGGGGAGATGAGTCCCCAGGTCCAGAACGTGTCGGGAGGAAACAGGCTGCTTGAATACGAGTCAAGAGTCAGCCTGCTTCTCAAAAAACATCCTGTTACTACCGTATGTCAATACAATGCCAACTTGTTTGATGGTGCAACCATTATGGATGTCTTAAAGGTCCATCCTCAGATGATTGTTAGGGGAACTGTGGTTCACAATCCATTTTATATTCCACCAGAAGAATTTCTAAAGAAAATGTAAAGTGACAATAAAAAGCGCCCTTTCAGCCGAAATTTTAGGCCAAATTGCTCTTATTCAAGGGATGGTAGCTTATCTACCTGACAAAGAAAATATTCTGCGTTTTGTTTGCCGTGGCTTAGTTGATGTTCCGGGCGTTGATAAAATTGATTACTATATTAATCAGAATGGTACTGATCAAGAACGACATGTTCAGGCTACCTCAGCGTTGTTGCGAAAAATTATCATTAAATTAGAAGGTTACGAACATGGCGAACTGTGGTTTTACCTGTCGGATAATGATGCCTTTTCACCTTATATTCCTTTTATCGAAAATTTAGGAAATATGTTGGCAGTCATACTTGAAGAACGTCGCCAAAGACAGCTGAATAAATTGATTTTGGAGAACCTTGAAAAACGTGTTTATGAACGAACCAAAGAACTCGAACAAGAAATAAAGGAAAGGAAACAGGCAGAAGATGCCTTGCGAAAAAATGAAGAAAACCTGCGTATCACCCTTGACTCCATAGGCGATGCGGTTATTTCTACCAATACAGACGGTATCGTTACCCGAATGAACCCGGTAGCCGAAACTCTAACCGGCTGGAAACAAAAAGAGGCTTTGGGAAGACCGCTCATCGATATTTTTCATATTGTCAATAAGCAAACTCGGAAACCGGCAGCAAATCCGATTGCGAAAATTCTGAAATTTGGTAAAAGTGTTGAATTAGCCAACCATACCGTGCTTGTTGCTAAAGGGGGAGCTGAGCATCACATTGCTGATTTAGGTTCACCTATTCGAGACTCTCAGGGCAGGATCATCGGAGTGGTGCTCGTGTTTCGAGACGTAACGGAACAGCTACGAACAGAACAAGGACTGCTGAAAGTAAAAAAGTTGGAGTCTGTGGGTGTGCTGGCGGGAGGCATAGCCCACGATTTCAACAACTTACTCACAGGATTGTTTGGTAATATTGAAATGGCAAAAATGGCGCTTTCTCCCAACCACAAATCATATAAGTATCTTGAGGCCGCCGGCCGTTCAATGGATATGGCCATCAACTTAACCAAACAACTGCTGACCTTTGCCAAAGGGGGCGATCCTGTCAAAGAGGTTCTTTCTATTGCCGAACTCATTACTGAAACTGCGCAATTTTCGCTGCGCGGCAGCAATACGAAATTGCAAACTAACATTGATCCAAATTTGTGGCCGATAGAGGCAGACAAAGGGCAATTAAGTCAGGTTATTAGCAATTTGGTCATCAATGCCGATCAGGCAATGCCTACGGGAGGAATCATAACGGTTACTGCCAAAAACGTGGAAACTTCAGCCGGGCGATCTATAGAGATAAAGGTGCAGGATAAAGGCGTAGGTATCGCACCTCAATATCTTGAGCAGATATTCGATCCCTATTTTACCACCAAACAAAAAGGCAGCGGCTTAGGTTTGGCAACCACGTACTCTATTATCAATAAACACAATGGACAAATAGCAGTCGATTCGCATATAAATCAAGGTACGATCTTTACCATCTCACTCCCTGCCGTAGAAAAAGGATACGAAAAAGTCACGTCTGAACCACCAATAAAAGCAGATACGGCTACGGTTTCTTCGATCCGAATTTTAGTGATGGATGATGAAGAGATGATTAGAGCCGTGCTTGATACTATGCTTAAAAACATGGGGTATGCTGTAACCTTTACAGCCTCTGGGCAAGAAGCGATCGAAGAATATCGTACTGCTTTTCAAGTGGGTATTCCTTACGATATTTTTATTACTGATTTAACAATCCCTGGAGGAATAGGCGGACAAGCCGTAGCCGAAAAAATTTTGCAGCTAGATCCTCAAGCGAAAATTATTGTATCGAGTGGGTACGCTACCGATCCGGTAATGGCCAATTACCAGGCGTATGGTTTTGTAGGGATTGCTGTAAAACCGTATCGTTTTGCTGAGTTGCAAAATGTAATCCAACAGGTATTAGAAACGTAGGATGTGAAATGGTCGGGTTGGTGACTTTAGGTCGAATCGCGTACAACCAGCGCGGTATAGAGCAGATTTTGAACCGGCGGCATGGCAATCGGCTCGGTCATAAGACTGTATAAGCGTTGAATGGCAATCTCACCCATCGCCTGTTTTGGCACATCCACGGTAGTGAGCGGTGGGACGGTGTGGCCGGACTGAGTGACGTTATCAAACCCCACCACGGCGATATCGTCCGGTATGCGCAAATTAGCTTCCGTGAGCACTTGTAAGGTACCAAAAGCCATTCGATCACGCACGCAAAAAATGGCGTCTATCGTTCGCCCTCGCTCTAATAAATCTGGCTCTTTCGGATCTCAGGGAGTTGACAGCCGGTAACGTTCTAGAAAGGTCAAAGCCTTAGATTTCCAAGAA
>JAGRBY010000267.1 GCA_020433835.1 Anaerolineae bacterium
GGCTAAACAGGCCAACTACGTAACTTCTATAAAAATCGTGTTACCCTCACCCCGTCGCTAACGCGACTCCCCTCTCCCTCAGGGAGAGGGGTTGGGGGTGAGGGCAACTTCACAGGAGCAAACCATCGTTGATTGCTGTTCAAACCATTGACCGCGTCTTAAGCGCCCTCGATGCGCTGACCGACACTAACCCTGACTTTGAAAAAGCCGTCGACTTTTACGAGGAACTGCTGCCGCTGCTGTACGGGGCCAGACCTACGCTCGACGGCTTAACCTTAAACCGCGACTGGGCCAAAGCCAAATTGAGCGAAGGCGTGCCTTTGTTGTGGGGCGAATTTGCCAGCCCAGACGCCGTCGGCACCGAGCCGAACATCGAACTGTTTATGACCTTGTGCCGCCTGGCGACCGAAGGCGGCAGCGACAGCGCGGAAGTGCTGATGCGTACCTTTCTGGCCGGTGGCCTGGATTTGAAGCTAACCCTGACCCACGCCCTCTGCCTCGACCGGTCGGCTTTGAGCGAAACAGCGCGCAGCCTGGACGTCGATCTGGCGCTGTTGGAGTCGGTGGCCCGTTACACCCTCAGCCCGATGGCCTGGTCGTATAGCTACGCCTTTAGCCAGGCGCTCGACTTTAAGGATTGGGGCCGAGGCTACTGCCCGGTCTGCGGCGACTGGCCGATATTGAGCGAACTGCAAGGACGCGATAAGGTGCGGCGTCTGCGCTGCGGGCGCTGTGGTGCGGGCTGGAAATTCAGCCGGCTGCAATGTCTGTGGTGTAACAACACCAACAAAAAAGAGCTAAGCTTTCTCTATGATCCGGCCGTAGTCACCCGGCGGGTTGATGTCTGCGACTACTGCCACGGCTACATCAAAACCTTCATCACCTTCGACCCGCTCGATGCCGAGCTGTTGGCCGTGCACGATTTGGAAACGATGGCGTTGGATCACACGGCCACCCATGCCGGTTACAAACGCCCCTTCAGGCAGCCGCTGCAACAATGAGCGCCGTTAGCAATATCACCCTGCACCTACCGCCGCCCCTCACCACCGACATCGAAACGGCTTACGTGAAGTTGGTTTTGGGGGCGGCGCACCATAACCCAGCGCTGCTGCATACTTACTTTGGCCCGGCCGAATGGTCGACTACCATCGCTGCCGATCCGCCATCGCCGGCGACACTGCGCCAACAGGCTATCGACGTGGCGACGATGGTACAGCAGAGTCAGCTGCCCCGCCATCGTCGCGATTGGCTTTTGCGCAACATCCGGGCGTTGCTGTGGCTCGCTCGCTCCCAAGAGGGTGAACAGGTCATGTTTGTCGAGCAGGTCAGGCTGTTGTTGGACCTACCGCCGGAGAGCGCCGGTGAGCTTATCTTCCAAACGGCCCACGAGGGACTGGCTACCTGTCTGCCCGGTTCCGGTGCGTTAGCCGAGCGTTGGGTCGAGTGGCAAGCCAGCCATATCATCCCCATCGACCAAGCCCAACCCTTGCTAAACCAGGCGCTCGACACCTTGCGGACGTTGTTAGGTCACGACAACCCACTGGTAATCCCGCCGCCCGACGACCCTGCGGTAGCTGATTTTTCGACAGGAGCGACCGTTCGGGCCGACCGGCTTTTTCATCAGGCCGCCCAGATTATTGTCGAGCACACGCTGCACATGACTGCTGCCCGTCGCTACGCCGAGGGCCAAGGTGAGAGCGTGGTCTTGCTCAACCAGGGGCCGGAGCAAGTCATCCGGCAGGGGTTACCTCAAGCCATTCTGGCCGGGGTCGACATCTACACGGATGTCTTGCCTAAGCTGATGAACCGGGCGAACCTACCACCTTTACCCGCTGCCGATCTACAAGCCATCCATCTGGCGGAAGATGCACTGGCCTGGGCGGTCTCCAACACCGCCCTCTTGCTACACAGCGAGGGTCTGCGTCCACGGGCCTTACGGCGTCACTTGACCGCCAACGCCCTCATCTCATCGGCAGAAGCCAATGACATCATGGACAAGCTGGCCGACCCCATCGAGGCCGCCCATATCTTTGCACCGTTAATCGGCGGCCCGCTGCTCACCACCTGGCTGGGCCATCGCAAGCACACCCTGTCCGATCTGCTGCTCGACCCGCCTGTGCCGTCGATGTTGTTGTATGAGGTTAGTAAGGGGTAAGGGGTAGGTAGTAGGGATTAGGGGCATAATTTTCCCCTTACTCCTTACTACCTACCCCCCACCCCTCAGTTCACGTGAATTAACATTAATGGAGTAAATCATGTCATCCTACAAAGTCATCGATAGTACCATCTCGGTTCTTTACTGTGCCAAGTGCGCTAATGAATTTTTAGAGATCGTGCCGCCCAACCGCATTGTCTGCCGCGACTGCGGGATGGTGACGACCTTCGAACCGTCGCTGCTCCGCGTGGGGCAGTTACAAGGCACCAAATATAAAATGCGCGATAAGCGCCGCTATTCGTTCCGCGAGATTGCCGACGAGGCGCGGCAAGATGCCTTTAAAGAGGTATACGTGCCTTCACCGGAACCGGGGCGAAAGCGAACCGGCTGGCGCAGCGAGGAGAACCTCGAAGAGGAGTCGGAGCAAGTTATCCGTATGGCCGGGGTCGATGATGCACCTGACAAAGGCTGGCGCAGCGAAGAAGCGTTGAATATCTTAGCGGCAGACGATAGCGAAGGAGAGGACAGCCATGGCCCAGGAACCAATGGAAACGGCGCAGTCTGCGCCCGTTGATCCACTGCCGGTTGAGGCAGAGGCCACCGTTAGCCTCTGCTCCCAATGCAACACACCGGCTATCGCTACTTGCAAACAGTGCGGAACGGATCTGTGCGAGACGCACACCTATCGCGAAACCAATGGCCGCTTGAACTACTGCCGTAACTGCGCCGATGACATCGTGGGCGTCTGCGCCATCTGCGATGCGCTGCACACCCGAAACTGTCGCGAATGCGGCCTGCACGTCTGCGAAGACCACCAAAAGCGGGTCATCGAGCGCTGGGGCTGGGGCGGTGCGCCGGGGCAGGGCGGCGTAACCAACTGGTTCCCGGTGTTGCGAACTTACTGCCAGGAGCACGGCCAACATCGCGTCGATTTACCGAAACCTTCAAAACGGACCTTTACCGGCTACGACGGTTCATCGCCGGAGTGGTAGAATGGAAAGCTATGGCAACACATAAGGGCATTCGCCCCACCCATTATATCTTATACCAAAACGGCACGCCCGAAATGGTCGAGAGTGCCGTCATTGAAGAGGGTTTGGTTTGTATTTCTGTTAACGGTCAGGAATTAGCCACCTTTATGTGTACGCCCCACCATTTGGAGGAACTGGCGCTGGGCTTTCTACGGTCGGAAGGCATTATTCAAAGTTTGGCCGATGTCGACCTGCTCACGCTGTCCGAGTCGGGTACGTGTGTCGATGTCTGGCTGCGCGATCTAAGCTTCGACCTGCCCAAACGGGCGATCATTACCTCCGGCTGTGGCGGTGGGGTCACGTTCGATGATTTGAGCGGGCGGCATTCTCCGCTTACGGGCGGGCAGATCATCGCCCCATTTCAGATTGAGCAGTTGATGAAAAAGCTGCACCTGGCCGCCGATTTGTATAATCAGGTGCGCGGCGTCCACACCTCGGCTCTGAGCGATGGCCATGAACTGCTGCTGGTCGCGCAAGATGTGGGCCGCCACAACACCATCGACCGGCTGTGGGGCCAGGCTTTGCAGCAACAGATCCCCACCGAGGGCAAAATCCTGCTGGCCTCCGGTCGCATCAGTTCGGAAATGCTCAACAAAGCGGCCAAGATGCAGATCCCGATTGTGGTTTCTCGCACCTCGCCGACCAGCCTCTCGCTGCAACTGGGCCGGGCCTGGAATATTACCATTATTGGCTACGCGCGCGGCAACCGTTTTCGGGTCTACTCCGCCTCGGAGCGTATCAGCGCTGTCGAGCCGGTAGCGGTCAATGGCTTTAACCACGAGCTGTAAGTGAGCCTTGCGCAGCGTCAAACCGGGTTCCATTTCTTGGTTCGACGCTGCGGTTAAAAGCATCGGCTTCGATTGTGAAAACCGGGCCGGGCGCTATCAAGGCTATCGTTAAAGCATCATTCCACCCGAAACTTCAATACGCTGCCCGTTTATCCAGCGCGCCTCATCGGTGCATAAAAAGGCCACTACGCCCCCGATGTCTTCCGGCAAACCGGCTCGACCCAGGGCGGTAACACCAGCAATTTGGGCGTTTATATCTTTATTATCTCTCACCCGGCCGCCGCCAAAATCGGTGGCGATGGCTCCCGGTGCGACAACATTGGCCGCGATGCCCCGTGGACCTAACTCTTTCGCCAAATATCGGGTTAGCACCTCAACAGCGCCTTTCATCGAGCCATAAGCCGAAGAACCCGGAAACGAGAAGCGGGCCAACCCCGATGAGATATTGATGATGCGTCCGCCATCATTGATGAAGGGTAACGCTTTTTGGGTTAAAAAGAATACACCTTTGTAATGGATATTCATCACGCTATCAAATTGTTCTTCTGTTGTTTCCGCAAAGGGCGCATACAGGGCCGTGCCCGCATTGTTGATGAGAAAATCAAAATTCGTATCGCCGGTTTGCTCTTGTAGATAGGCCGTTATCTGGTTGATGAAATCATCAAACAGCTTAATATTGCTGGTATCTAATTGAAAAGCAACCGCTTTTTGCCCCAGTGACTGAATTTCTGCTACAACTTCATCCGCTTTTTCTTTGTTGCTGTTGTAGGTAAGTACGACATCAATCCCCTTTTTGGCCAGGTTGAGGGCCATATCTCGGCCCAGACCACGGCTGCCACCGGTTACTAAAGCGATTTTGCTTTTTGCTGTTGCCATCATTTAACTCCTTATTTCGTTACTCAAATTTGATGCGGTTAAGGAAGCCCCTTCATTTAGTATTATCAAAACCTGGAAACTGGCTCCCTTCTTGTACAACGCTTTTTGTATAATACCTCAAAAAGCAGGTTTATTGTTTGCAAACATCAAGTCATTGTTTGCAAATTTCAAACCTGAAGGTTACTCAGGCAGCAAAAAATAGGCAACCACAAAGACCATAAAGCGCATGAATTTTTTTCATGCGCTTTATGGTTTACCTCAGTTTAGCGGGAAAAATCGTCTAAGGGATGGCTTTAAACCCGGAAGGAGAGGGGCGCAACAGAAGTTTGCTTTTTAAAAAAGTTGGAAAAGTGAGCCACTTCATCAAACCCCAAACTATAAGCGATGTCTGAGACATTCCAGTCGGTTTGTTTGAGCAGAACTTTTGCTTCCAAAATAATTCGGCCGGTTATCATCTCGGTAGTCGTTTTACCGGTTTTCTCTTTTAAGACTTTATTAAGATAGTTGACGTGAATAGCCAGCCTTTCGGCATATTCTTTGGCCGAGCGCAGCTCAAGTTGCTGGCTAGGGACTTCGATTGGAAACTGCCGTTCCAACAATTCGATAAACAACGAGGTAATACGGGCGGCCGCATCTTGATTAGCCCGTAAAGCGGTAGCAGGTTGTAACTTTTGGCCGTAGTGAATCAGTTCCAACACGTAATTGCGCAGCAGATCATACTTGTACTCATAATCCGAGGCTATCTCTCGTTTCATTTTTGTGAAGATAAGCCCTATTTCATCGGCTTCTTCATCTGTAATCTCAAAAACCGGATAACCACCCGATTTAAAAATAGGCAGTTCATCTAAAACGACCCCGCTTTTTGTTTTAATCAGAAAAGCATCGGTAAATACACAAAAAGAGCCGGCCTGATTTTCGTCTTGGGGAATCCAATGGTAAGGCACTTTTGGCGTGGCAAACAGCAAGGCATTTTTCTTAATGTTTATGACCTTATCGGCATATTCGGCCCTGTTTTTGCCCCGGATGAGGCTTATCTTATAATAGGCCCGGCGGTTGTAGGGCATTACGTTTTTTCGCTTTACCTCTTTCAAGGTATCGGCAATATTAAACACGTTGAAATGGCCTATCTCATTATTAATACCTGGCGGTAACAGAGCATTAATATCTCTCCCCGTAAAATTCGCCGCTTCTTTATAAAATTCCTCTAGCGATGTAATTTGAATATTTTTCATGAATAGAACTCGATTTGTAAAATTCAAATATTACCCAAAATGATAGTAAAGGTATTCTACCCTATTTTCAACAAAATTCCATTTACCACAACAGAATTCAGCAAACGCTCATTTTGATCAATACGTGACTGTCACCTGGCTTTATGCCCTAACTGTGTAACGTCTAAAGTATTCTCCACAAAAAAAGCTCCACGAGCCAAACCTACAGCCCGCAGAGCTTCTTCATTCTTTATTCTCTATTCTCTATTCATCACTCCGTCACCAAAGACCACCCGTACTCTCCCCGTTCCACTCCTTCATTTTCCTAATCGCCTTATCGAGACGCGTATCAAGAAGGCTCTCCGGCTCCATCCCACAAAAATAAACAGACAGCCATATCTCATCCAGCGCATCTTCGGCAAACTGTCGGATATCAGGCTTTTCTATGCTATAGGTTTCCTCCATGAAATCCATATATATTTCCGTATATTCCATCAACCAACGCATATTCGACCTTCTCACCGTCTGATAAAAAAGATCGCGCGGCATCGCATGATAGCGGCTAGCCAGATACAAAAGGTCATTATGACCAAACACAATATACTGATCCCGGCGGATATCCATAGACGTACCGGCAAACCAGAGCGCCCTCCGCCGCAGTTCACCCTGGTTGCGTTCATTCCGCAACACATCCAAAAATCGCTCATTGGGATCAACCCCACCCTCTTCCTTAAAAATCTTCTTCTCTTGTCGGCCAATTTGATTTCTAAGATCGCGCAAATCCGAACCCGTCATCAGCGTCGACAAAAGCTGTTGCGCCTTTTCATTCTCTTCTCGCGCCCCCTCCAAATCCTCTTGCTCTAAATGCGTCTCGCTGCTTTCCAACAACTGCTGAATTGTCTGTTTAGCCTTGGCCCGAAAAAGCTTGTCTTCCAACTGTTTTTGCTGTATGCGCGAAGCTTCATCATCCATCGTTCCCAATATTTTTTGTGCTTCCGCCACCGATACTTCCGCATCCGCCAAACGATCATGGGTCAAATGCTCCTCAATATTGCGCCAATGGCTGTGAATGCGTTCCAGGCTGTCGGGTACAAAATGTACAGCGGCCAACTCGGCCAACAGATCGGCCACATCAAGGCGCTCAACCTTATCCAAACCAAGACACACATAATCCGGCGCGTCATGTTGTTCAAGAACAATCAACGTATGCGTCGACCGGCTTAGCGCCACCCGCACCATATCGACAATGCGCCGGGCCTCTAACGCTAATAAATTGCTCTGCTGCGGTTGAAAACCACATCCATTTTGCTGTTCCACAATAGCCTGCATCACCCTATCAAGACCCCACAAAAATATAATTTTACGATCCAACCCCTTTATCTGCTGCGGATGATAAAGCAGCGCTGTTGCGGGTTTCCTTAGTTTCTTACGCGGCAGCCCATCTATAACCGTTGTAAAAGAATCATCAAGATCGATAAAGGCCGCATTGGGATACTTCTCCGTAACCTCCGTAAAAAAGTTTACCCACGCTTTATCATGAATTCGGCAGCGCCACAGCAAAGCCTCATCACTACCGGCCCTCTCGTCATCAATTTCCATGCGCGAACCGGACTGCGGTCGAATTTCCTTCGGAATACCAAACGCTCGATACAGCCCCCAAGATTGGTCGATCAGTTCGGCCAACCGCCTGGGGCTGCGCCTTTGTCGCGCTATCGAAACCTCGCGGGTAAACCCATTCTTCGCCGCCGTTTCCCCATCACCCGGTAAAGTCGTTTTAAAAAAGTTCTTGGTAATGCCCCAATCAAAGCCGCTGGGATGCAGAATTTGCGACTCATCCCCCGCCGCCAAAAACGAAAACTTTGTAGACTGCTCTTGTACCACAACCGTCTTGCCCAACTGCGTTAAAATGGCCAACTCCAGCAGCGTAAAATCTTGCACTTCATCAACCACAACCGCTTTCAAATCCTTGGTTTCAGGTATTCGATCCGGCTCTTGGAGCAGCCGCTTTAAAGCCTGATAAGCCGTCTGTTGATCAGGAAAAAGGTTAGCCGCTTTAGCCCGGTGCGCCAATTCCCAGGCGCTCCGCATATCCTCTTCTCCCAGAAGCGAACTCTCCCGAAACGTTTGCCGACGAATATCAATATACACCTTTTCCTCAACAATTCCCTCATGGCAGGGCGGAACTACATAGTTCAAACCATCGCGCTGCCATTCCACAGGCAGCGCCATCCCCAAAATATAGGCGCGAATCTCCATCCAAAGCAGATCAAGATGATCCTTCCAGTGGCCCAGTTTGGGCTGATTAGTCGCGCTCCGGCAAAATGCTTCAAACTCGGCCTTGGCCTCTGCTAAATTATGCCGGGGTACAACCCTATCTAAAATTTTATTTTTAAGCTGCTGTAGCGTAAAAACCTCTACATAGTCTTCATTAAATACGTGCGCCTCAAAAAACTCTCTGGCTCTTTCAGATAAACCCGGCGTGTACGTTACATACCAAATATTGCCGCGATCGATACGATTATTACTATTTTTCTGCCATAAATCCTGGATGGCATACTGGATCGCTATCGTTTTGCCGCAGCCGGGCGCACCTTGCACCGTGCAAACTGATAAACTAGTGCCGTGTGCAAAGTGGCTAAAATCTCGGCTAACCTGGGCCTGTTCCGCCTCACGCGGATCAATATCATCAACACATTTCTCAATATATCCATCGCTTATACTCAAATCAAGCGGAGACGTATTTTGGTCGTGCAGCCGCACATCACGCGCATAAATTGCGCCGTTCTGCGGAACCCACCACAAATAATAATGGTTTCCCTGCAACGGCGTCCGCCGCCATTTAACCTCCTGCCCCGCCGTGCCTTTAACCACCAGCGAGCTACCGCCATTGAGCGCCAACTGCAACAACGTCCAATTGAGCTTTTGCCCAAGATTATGCCGTTCGGCCTGATCGTGAACGTTAGGATGAACAAGTAATCTGTTTGTAGTAATCATGATTGAGTTCTCCAGATGAAATTGATGTCTTCTATGTAACTTAGAATCGTGAATACAATAACTTCCACATTGACGTTTAGGTAATTGGTAAATGGTAAGTGGTTATTCAATCTCCAGTCTCT
>JAGRBY010000268.1 GCA_020433835.1 Anaerolineae bacterium
GGCGCTAGATTCCCGCTAAAAGCATGCGGGAATGACATCGGCCAGCGTTCCTCCTCGTAACACATAATGAGCCTTAAGTTTATACTGTTTGGCCCTTTTTTCTGATTCTGTGGTAGAATAAGCCGAAATGTGACGTAGTAGAATTGAAGAGGAGTTGGAAATATGACAGTTATGGATTTATTGCCGGTATTGCGCACCCTGCCCCGCGCCGAAAAGCTGCAGCTTATTCAATTTCTGGCGGATGAGCTAGAGAAGGAAGAGAACACAAAGCTGCCTCAGGCCGAGGAACCGAGTTATGCCTGGTCTCCCTCGGACGCTTTTGGAGTCGGGAACACGCTGTTTGAGGTTCCGACCGGGGAGAAGTAAGCCGCCGGTTGTTGTGCTAAACAATCTATGTCACCGTCAGACATGCTTCGTATCCGCTTTTCGCCGATACGAATTTTTTTATGCCTTGGCTTCAATTTGTGGGTTCATTATGGTAGAATTACGGAAAAGTTGGTAACTCTTCTAACCCTCCCCGCTGCTGAAACGCTCAATGATATTAGCCAGGTAAAAGCGATGAAAGGTTTCCCTAACCGATATCGTGTTCGCATTGGCGATTACCGTGTTGGCCTAGAACTGTTTGAGAACGAAGTAGAAATTATTCGTGTTCTTCATCGTCGAGAGTTTTACCGCTACTTCCCCTAATTTTCCTCCTATCATAGTTGACGTTAAATCGCGAAGATGTCGTTAATAGACACTATCATCGTCATCGTCGTCGTCATCATCGCTGTTGTCTTCATCTTCATTGTCATCGTCATCGGTAGAGTGGAAACAGTAGCCGGGGTCCCAAACGCATTGGCCCCATTGGCCGTCGCTGCCGCATTGGGCCACGTGGGCGGCCGGGCAACTGGCTCCGCCGCAGCCGCTCCATTGGCCGGGGCTGCACTGATAGCTGGCCTGGGTTGGGGCCGGTATGGCGGTGTTGGAGGGGGTCGGTACCGATGTGGGTGGCCCACCAATGAAGGGGACGGCCTCGACGTTTTGGGCATCGATAAAGAAGGCGGAAACCCAGCCGCTGCTGCCTCCGCTGTGGGGATAGGCAATGCGCCACCAGCCGCCGGATCGGCCGGTGATGGTGACATCTTGGCCGCGCTGGATAAGACCGACGGTGCCGTATTCGATGCCCGGCCCGCTGCGAACGTTGAGCGAGTTGGTGGTTACGACGCCGCCCGGTGCTGACAACAGCGCTGTGGCGGTCGGCGCGATGATGGCCTCTCTGATGGTGTAGAAAGCCTGGGCTGTTTCATTGTCTTTGATGGTACGGGCGATAATCGGCACAAGGGCCTGGTCGGTTAGGAAGAGGGGCAGAAAAAAGCTAACGGTAAAGCTGCCGTCCGGGGTAACCAGCGTGCTGGCAACGGCAAACTCCTGGCCCTGGTAGGGCAGGTAGACGATGACCCGGCTGTCTGGTTTCCAACGCTGGCCCATGACCGTGATGGGGCTGTCGGACGGCCCGGAGAAGGGGTTGAGCAGCACGACCGCGCCGCTGGACGGGGTAACCAGCGCGACCGGCGTTTGGGTCAGCAGGGCTTCGACGGTGGGCGTTTGGCGCTGCAGGCGAATATCATCGCCCAGGCTTTGCGTAACCTGCACGGCTAACGTCGCGGGCGGGTCGAGGCTGAGTAGGGGCAGAATGCTGATAACGAGTACAACGATAAGGATAAGATACCGGAAATGGGATAGAGAAGTTTTTTTGCGCCTCATAGTCCGCTGCCTTTACTATAATGAAGCGACAACGCTTGCTTTGTCATTGGTGGTCGGGACAAAGTAAACTTTGTCGCTCCTGTCTGCTCTGCTTTTCGTTATGGTGGAGCGACAACGCTTGCTTTGTCATCGGTGATGGGGACAAAGTAACCTTTGTCGCTCCTTTTTTATTTTACCGCCTTTCGGGGTTAATTGTCATCATCGTTGTAGATTTTGTCGCTGTTGTCGTCATCGTCGCCGTCGTCGTCATCGTCGCTGTCGTCGTCATCGTCGTCGCTGCTGCTGCTGCTGGACGGATGGCTGTACACGCTGCAACTGCCGGGGTCCCAGACACACTGGCCCCATTGGCCGTCGGTCCCGCATTGGCTCACGTATTCGGTCTGGCAACTGGCTCCACCGCAGCCGCTCCACTGGCCGGGGTTACACGCATACGATAGCTGGGGCGGCGGGGAGGGAGTCGGCGTGACGGTCGGCGTCGGGATGGGCGTGGGCGGGGCCGGGAAGAAGGGGACATCGCCGGCGTAAATAGCGTCGATAAACGCGCCGGAGACCCAACCGTAGTCGCCCAGACTGTGCGGATAGGTGATGCGCCACCAGTCTTCGTTGACGCCGTTAATTTCCACCACTTCACCCAATTCAACCTGCCCGATGCGGGGATAGTTGACCCCCGGCCCGGAGCGGACGTTAAGGCTTTCGGTTGTAACTTCACCTTGGGCACTGCGCGACTCTAGCGTGGGCGTCGGTTCGGGGTCGATGTCGGTAAAGGCGTACAGGGCCTGGGCCGACTCACCGCTGTCCAGCGTTCGGGCTAAAATGGTCACCGTGCGCTGGTCGGCGAAGAGGGCCGGGATGAAGAAGCTCAACTCGAAGGTGCCGTCGGGCTGCACGATGGTACTGCCGATGGCGAACTCCTGCCCGGCATCGACAATGTAGACAATAACGCGGTCATCCGGCTGCCAGCGCTGGCCGTTGGCCGTAACCGGGCTGGCCGAGGGGCCGCTAAAAGGGTTGAGCAAAATAATCCCCCCGCTTTGCGAGGTGGTAAGTGTGGTTGTGGTGGCGGTTGTGGTGGCCGTGATGGTAGCGGTCACTGTTGGGGTACGGGTGGCGGCAGCGGTGGCTGTGGCGTTTTGAAGGCCAGGCCGGGCAGCAAACCGGGCCACAGAGTCGGCGGGCAGGCCGGTGGAGTCCGGCTGGTAGTCGAAGCCGACAAGGGGCAGAACAATAAGCGCAATACAGCCTACGATAAAGGCCAGGGTTTGTGTTTTGTTGGTCAAAAGAAACTCTCTTCGCTCTGTTTTTGAATCGTTACACGACGACGGGCGCGGCGTTAGCGCAGTGCCTGGCCGGGTTCGCCCGGCTTTTGCAGAAAGGCCCGGTTTTCTTCGGGAACCACCCAGATGACCGTGACCTCACCCGGAACCGGGGTGATGGTGCCGCCCCGCGATAGAGCAATGCCGCTTGCGGCCGGCGGTGATGACCAGGTGACGGTGTAGTCAACCGGGTCGAGGGCGACAATTAATTCCTGACCGGGGTTGATGGTGAACTCTTTGCCGCCGCCGAACTGGCCGCCGGTCAGCGTCAGCGTCGAGGGTAGGTCGGCGAAGCTGCGGTTGCCGGCCACGAGCAGTTCTTTGCCTTCCGGGGCGCGGTAGGGCGTGCGGTCGTTGGTAACCGAGGGCGTGGTAAATTGGCCCAGCGCTTCGGCGCGGTCTTCATCCTCTTCAAAAGGAATGCGCTGGATTTCGGTTACGACGTAGCTTTCTTCGGGCACAAACCAGTTGATGGCCACAACGCCGGCTTTGGCCATAAAGTCGCGGCTAAAGGTAACGCCCTGGGGCGAACTCCAGTAGGCGTCGTATTCGCCCGGCTCGATTTCCAGCCGAATTTCCTGGCCGGCGTCGATGGTAAACTCCTGGCCTTCGCCAAATACACCGCCGACCAGCTTGAGGGTGCTCGGTATATCTTCAAAGCTGCGGTTGCCGACGATGGCCAGCAGCTTATCTTCGGGGTTGACCGGGGCGGGCGGCAGCGTTGCTATTTCGCCGTTGAGCATGCCCTCGGCGGTTTCGCCCAGCGGGATGCAGAGCGTTTGCGAGACCTCGATGATGCTGGGGTCGGTGATGGTTGTGTATTTATCGCTTTCTTGAGCGGCGGCGTTGGTGGCGTTGACAATGACGGTGTAGGCCTGCACATCGCCATAATATTTTTCGGCGATGGTGCTCAACCAGTCGCCGGCTTGAACGGTGTAATCTTCGGCACACGAAACGGATTGGGGCAGTGGTGCTGCGGTCACGACCGTTACGGACATCAGCAGAAAAAGCAGTGTCGCCATAACGGCGCTGGCTTTTGGTACGGTGTGGTGCATAAAATCTCCTCGCTTAAAGGCCTCTTATAGTAGTATACGCATTTTAGCGGTAATCCTTCAGTGCCTCATTTTAAAGAAGGGATGGTTGGTTGACAAATCGGCGGGCGGGCTTAATTGAGACGCGCGAGTTCGGTTTCGATAAGTTCGAGACGCTCTTTGATGTCTTTGGCGTCGACAATATTGGGGTTTAGGAAGAGATAGCGCTGTAAGTCGGTAATGGCCGCGTGGTAGCGGCCGAGACGGTGGTAAATGAGACCGCGATCGCGCAGGTTGCCGGTTTCTTTAGGACGCAGGATCATCAGGAGGTTCATGGTTTTGAGGGCATTGGCCCAGTTGTGCTGGTCGAGATAGATATGTTTGAGATTGAGCAGCATGCGGTAAAGGATATGTTTTTTCGAGACCGGCCTGAGGTATTGCTTTCTAAAAGTGGCCCGGCTGTCGGCTGGAATGCGGGCTATTTCTAAGCAATCGTCTTCGGTTAGGATGCGACCCCGGTTAAAGACGTCGATGAAGATCGGCGCGTTTTCGGCACCGTAGGCGGTGATGAAATGGCCCGGCAGACTAACACCCCACAGCGGCAGGTGCAGCCGGTGCCCTATTTCCAGGTAGATGACACTGAGCAAAATGGGAATGCCTTTGCGGGTATCGAGCACCCGGTTGAGAAAGGAGTTGTTGGGGTTGTAGTAATCATCGGCGTTGCCGGAGAGCCGAATTTGACCAAAGAGGAAGGTGTTGAGCGCGTCGATGATCTCCTCTTGGGAGTCGGCCGCGGCGACGCGCGGGCGGAGTGCTGCCGCCATCTTGTCCAGCCGATTGAGGTAAAGCTGCTTGTTGAAGGGGTGGGTCAAGTGTTCGGCGATAAGCAATGCTGTAGCCGCTAAGTCGATTAGTCCTTCGTCTTTGCGTAATATGTTGGTGACCGTCTCGCCGTCGTCTAGCATGGTATTATTGTCTTTTCATTTTAAGTGCTGCGCCACCCAATGCTTCAAATCTTTGATGGCTTGCATGGTCATCTTGTGGCCGGTGCGGTATTCGCCGTAGGTGATGGCTGCGCCCAGCTTTTGGTAATGGTCGCGCATATTCTGGGCCATACTGACCGGAATGGTATCATCTTCGGTGCCGTGCGCGATAAAAACAGGTAAATCATCAAGGTCGGGCGACGGCATCAGGTCGACCGGTTGAACCAGCCCGCCGGCCAACGAGGCCACGCCCAGGATGCGCTGGGGATAGTTGAGGGCGAAGGCGTTGGACATGGCTGCGCCCTGGCTAAAGCCCATTAGCAGCAGCCGGTCGGGGTTAATGGGGTACAGGAAGCGCAGGGCATCGATGAACTGCTCGAACTGATTCAGCGCCTTAGCCAGGGACTCAGGGGTGGTCTTCAGCGTGCCGTCGAGGCTTTTGAACCAGACAAAACCGTCATCTGAGTGCGCTAGCGGGGCGCGGGGCGAAATGATCGCCACGTTATCGGGAATAGCTTGTTTAAAGATCCACATCACGCTTTCGTCGCCATATTTGCCGTGTACCATGACCACCACCGGAGCCGGGTTGGACAGGGTGGCTTGCATGGGAATATGGGCGAAGTGAATAAGGCCGGTTTCGTCGTAAATAGGGTGGTCGGGGCCAATCCACTCGATGGGCGTGACTTTGGTCGGGAGTTTTGGTTGTTCCATAGATCATCCAATGGTTGTTGAGGTTAAAGATATTGTAGCATGGCGAGTCAAATTGTGTCTAAAAGAATGGCTTAGAGCAGTTTGCTTTCGACCAAGGCAATTAACTTGTCGGGGGAGTCTTCCAGGTTGAAGAGGATGAACTGTCCGGCTTGAGCGGCGTTTTTGACGCGTTCTGAGGAAGCGCGGGCGGGATGGTGTAGGGTCTGGGCAATGTCATCGGCCAGGCGACCGCTGCCAACCAAAACAACAATCTCACGCCCTTGCCGGATGTTCAACTCAACTTCTTCAAGGGCAATCTCACCGCCGTTAACGAGTAGCGCTATGGAAGGTGCCTGCCGCGAGAAATAGTCGGCCAGTTGGTACATCTGCTTCACTTCGCTGCCCCAGGCATCGCCCTCAACTAAGACGAAGTTGGAGTGATTGGGGTCGAGAATGTCTTCGGCCTTGGTGCCGTCGGCGGCAACGGTGGCGTGGGCCGGTAAAACGCCGATGTGGGGCGTTATGGTGCGGCCGGCCCGCCCCAGAGCTTCGCCCATCAGCTTCATTACGCCTGCTTCAGTACCGCCGTCGATGACCGTTACGCCGAGTTTAACAACCATCCGGCCAATGGCCGCAAAGAGATTTTGGAGGAGGGCCATTTTTTCGGCGGCCATGTGGTTGGCCCCACCCGACAGCATTAACAGGCGACGGCATTGGGGCAAGTTCAAGGCTTTGATGACGGTAGCCGGGTCGGTATCTTGGTCGACCCGAATGGCTAAGGCTCGCTGTCCGTTGGGAAAGTTTTTAATTAAGGTTGCCGGCTGCGTCATAGATGCCACTCAACGGTTATAGGGTTTTGTCCAATACACACCCTGCGGATGAGGGGAAGTCCATTATACTTAATTCTCAAAGGCTATCCAATTTTGGGGTGGGCTGATGGTGCATATTTTTATGTTTGCCTTCACCTATATTCTTAAGTACGGTATAATATGTTAAGAAGGTGTGCCGTAGGACAAACTTAAGTTTGTCCTACAAATCTATTTCAAGGGAGTCCGACAGTCCTTACAGGACGACAGCGACAATGAGAATCTTTTAGCCCTCACCCCGTCGCTAACGCGACTCCCCTCTCCCTCAGGGAGAGGGGTTGGGGGTGAGGGGTTATTTTCAAGGGAGACGAACTATGGCAAAAATCAATGCAGAGCTGCAGGAGCAAATTAAATCGTTATCGAGCAAGAGGTTTGATCTCATTGTGCGAACGGATGGCGATGCCACTGCCTACGCAGCGTGGTGCCAGGAGGAAGGGATTGAGGTTAAACAGCAGTTTCGGCTGTCGCCGGGATTGGCCGTGACCTGTTCGGGTGAAGCGGCGCTTAAGCTGCTCGACCAGGCGTGGGTGAAATCGGTTGAGCTGGATAAATCGGTAACGATCTTATAATTGGCGCAAGGAGGCCAAAATGGCGAAAGTCGCATCAGAATTACGCAACCAAATGAACGCGATGGCGAATGGTGAGCCGATACCGGTTATCATCCGGCGTAAAGAAGGCTTTTTTCGGGCGCAGGCGCTGCCGAATTTGGTTGAGGTGGAGCAGGCGTTTCAGTTGTTCCCCGGTGAAGCGCTATCGGTCAGTTCTGCGGAGATCGATGCTTTAAGCCGGCAGGATGGCGTGGAACAGATATGGCCCGATTTGCCGGTTCAGGCCTGGCTTGATACCTCGGTGCCGAAGATTTCCGCACCTGCGGTGTGGGAGTTGGGTGTGCGCGGTAAGGGGGTTAAGGTGGCTGTTGTGGATACCGGCATCGACTCGTCTCACCCCGATTTTGCCGGACGGATTGTGGCGACACAGAGCTTTGTCGGCGGCTCGGCTGAGGATGATAATGGCCACGGTACGCACGTAGCCAGTATTGTGGCCGGCAGCGGTGCGAAATCGAACGGCAAATACGTTGGTGTAGCGCCGGAGGCCAGCCTGTATGTGGCGAAGGTGCTGCGGGCCGACGGCGGTGGCTCGATGAGCGGCGTTATGGCCGGTATCGAGTGGGCGGTGTTGGAGCAGAAAGTGCAGATTATCAATCTATCGCTGGGGGGCGTTGGCTCGTGCGACGGCACCGATGCGCTGTCGGTGATGTGCGATGAGGCGGTGACGCAGGCCGGGGTGATTGTCTGCGTGGCGGCGGGTAACACCGGCCCCGATGAGCGTACGGTGGGTTCGCCGGGCTGCGCTCGGCGGGTGATTACGGTGGGGGCTATTGATGATAGCGGGGCTATCGCCCGTTTCTCTTCGCGGGGGCCAACTGCCGACGGGCGGGTTAAGCCGGATATTGTTTTTCCGGGCGTTAATATTATCGCCGCTCAGGCGACGGGAACCCGGCTGGGGCAGGTTGTAGTCGAGGGCTATGTATCAGCCAACGGCACCAGTATGGCCACGCCCCACGCTTCCGGCGTGGCCGCGCTTATGCTTCAGGCTAACCCGAAGCTAACCGCCGAACAGCTCAAAACGCAGATGTTGGCCGGGGCCATCGACTTGGGTGTCGGTCCTAACGCGCAGGGTGTTGGCCAGGGCGATGCGTTGAAGGCGTATGAGCAGGTGACCGGTACGCCAACCCCAACCCCCACGCCGGATCCGCCGCCGACCACACCACCCGATACGACTCCGTCTGAACCGCAAGGCTGTTTGGCTGCGTTGTTTGGGCGTGGGTGATTTTTTTGTGCTTCTTTGGGGGTGAAACAGAAGCTCCGTAACTGTAACGCGAATGAAAATTGTTGTCTCATGACGGAGTGAGCATCCTCAGATGCGAGCGCGTTGGACCAAGCCGCTCCGCATCTGAGGATGTTCCGCTCCCGCTGGTAATTTACGAGAAAAGTTATCCTTCTTTCAATGC
The DNA here is from genome assembly GCA_020433835.1 of Anaerolineae bacterium. The sequence goes on from JAGRBY010000268.1 coordinate 8,641, forward strand.
CACAATATGATCCTCTAGCCACGCTTTCATTTCTTCGCGGCTAGTTGTACCGGCGGCTACCCCAAGTATTATCCGCTCTTGATCATCTACGTGGCTATCAATCTCATATCCATTCAGAAGTAGAAATACTTCCATCGCCGCATGCCCAATCCGTTTGTTCCCATCAACAAAAGGATGGTTCTTGATGAGTGAAAAACCAAGAGCAACGGCCTTATCTGCCAGAGCCGGGTACAACTCTTGTTCTTCAAACGTCTGCCGTGGTTGAGAGCTATTGCTGACTCCAATGCACCCAAGTCTCGTATCCCCATAAGGCCGCCTGATTGTTCTATAATGCGATGATATAAATCTAGAACCTCGCTAAAGGTTAGATAACGCATTTAGGACAGCCGACGATACAGTTCAGCATTCTTCTGTAAGACGTAGTCGGCTGCTTTGTGGAAATCTTCGTCAGGGCGCAAAAGAATTTCTTCAATGCTTAGTAATACTAAGTCGGTTAAAGGAATGCCTAGACGGTCGGCTTTTTCTTGTAA
>JAGRBY010000269.1 GCA_020433835.1 Anaerolineae bacterium
CCTATCCCATCAACTGTACTATGTTATAGGAAATGGTTAAAATAAGAGAAGGAGATTTTTTTCACAAAGTATACTGTATCTACACGAATTTTGGTCTTACCAAGTCGACGACACCCTATTTAATTTTCAAATAACGCGGTTGAAAAGAGATAGGTAGCACAACATTAAACCGTGGAAACGTGAAGATAATGGAAGATCAACAAAATAATCGACAGAATTAATAAGATTGACTGAATTTTGACGAATAAAATCGTGATAATCATGCCGGGTAGCTCTGCACACAATCGTGGTAGCGTTAGAACCCTGGTTTTTCTTGAACATGAGACCGGCAAAGGCTTGCTTATATGAGGGCTAAATTGGGCAACATGCTTACCCTTTAGGCAAAAACCTGGGTTCTTTACCCCTCTCCACAGTTTAATGTTGCGCTACCTCATACCGTAGGTTCTGTCTAATTATTCTTTACCATGATCAAGTGCGGAGCTACCAGGAGATAAGGATCAGTATTTTGGCAACTTTTCATGAGATAAGTGCATATTGTCTATATTTAATGTACAATGTTATTACTACCTCTTATCCACCAGATCAACTTTGCTAACTTCTCAACTTACTATTCTACAACCTCCTTAGTTTTAAACCGACTTTTTGAATTAGCAGTAGAGGAGTAGATGATGTCAGGTTATTATTCCCTCTCGGGACGACCAATTGAAATTTTGTTAATCGAAGACAATCCGGGCGATGTTCGATTAACCATAGAAGCCTTCAAAGATGCCAAAGTGCGTAATAATTTAACGGTCGCCTCTGATGGTTTGGAAGCAATGTCTATTCTTTATAGAAAAGATAAATACGCCAACGCTCCACGTCCCGATTTGATTTTGCTTGACTTGAATTTACCTCTTAAGGATGGGCGTGAAATTTTAACAGAAATAAAGGCCGATGAGACATTAAAATTCATCCCCGTTGTTGTTTTGACCACATCCAATGCAGACGAAGATATCTTTAGAAGCTATGAACTCAATGCGAACTGTTATATTACCAAACCGGTTGATCTGGATCAATTTTTGAAGGTGGTAAAATCTATCGAAAGCTTTTGGTTAGAGGTTGTTGTTTTACCCCCATTGCGATAACATCTTAATAACGTGAGGTTTACTAAGCAATTTTAAGTACGATAGTTAACGTGCTTGTTTTGTGTTTTATAACACCAAAGTACGCTAATGAAAAAGTAGTAATTGAAACAAACTTCACTTTTTCATAACTTTTAGTGGACTTGGTTTACTTAATATCTAAGGTCTGATATAGTTATTTATTAAGAACTGATAAACTTCCAAATCATATCCTTCTGGGTAATTTCAGCGGTTACCCATTTCTAACCTTAAAGAGAATTTATTTGCTCTGGCAGGTTTAGCTTCGCTATTTACTCACAGGTATTACCATGAATGCTGACCCAATAAAAGTTTTATTGGTTGAAGACGATCCCAATGATGTTCAATTTATCCAAATGGCTTTAGCCGGAATTGATTTTGGTCAAATTGACTGCCGAGCAGTTAATGAACTGAGCAAAGCTGTTCAACTATTAAATCAGGAAGCATTTGACCTTATTCTACTCGATTTATCTCTCAACGATGCCTGGGGATTAGATACAATAATTCAATTAAACGCACAAGCGGTTGATATTCCTGTGGTAATATTAACCGGCAATGATGACGAAAATATAGCTCTAGAGGCGGTAAAACTGGGTGCTCAAGATTACCTGGTAAAAGGACAGGTCAGCGATGCGGTGATTGTGCGCACTATCCGCCACGCTATCGAACGCCATCATCTGCTTAAAGATTTAGAAAAACAGATTACCGCACTGCTTCACAGCGAAGTACGCTTCCACAAAATGATAGAACACAACGCTGATGCCATTGTAATCATCGATCACAACAATACAATACGGTTTGTCAATCCCGCTGCCGAAAATCTATTTGGCAGCCCAGCCGAATACCTTATAGATAAACAGTTTATGTATCCGATAGTGGTAGATGAAGCCACCGAAATCAGCCTATCTAATACAAAAACAGACAACATTTTAGCGTTTGCTGAAATGCGGGTTGTAGAAATGCTGTGGGAGGAAAAGCCGGCTTATTTAGCTTCGTTACGTGATATTACCGTGCGTAAACAGGCAGAAAGATCTCTACGCGAATATACGCAAGAGTTACAGGCCCGTAATGAAGAGCTAGATGCGTTTGCCCATTCAGTTGCCCATGACTTACGCAATCCATTGACACTTATTGTAGGCTTTGCCAAAATGTTGGAAGAAGAGTATCACACGCTTTCGGCGGCAGAGATTCAAAAGACGGTGAGAACCATTGCCTTTACCGGCCAAAAAATGAGCCATATTGTCGATGGATTGCTGGTATTAGCCGGGCTGCGCAACCAAAGTATCAAACAAGAGCCGCTTGATATGGCCGCTATCGTTCAAGAGGTGCGACACCAATTACAACCTTTGATTGAAACGCATCAACCAAAATTTATAATGCCTGGCCAATGGCCGGTGGTTATTGGCTATCGACCTTGGATTGAGCAGGTATGGACTAATTATATGAGTAACGCCATAAAATACGGCGGAGAGTCACCTGAAATTGAGTTAGGTGCTCAGGTGCAATCCAATGGAATGGCTTGTTTTTGGGTTTCAGATAATGGTCCAGGCCTTAGCTATGAAGATCAAAAACGTTTATTTAAACCTTTTATGCGTTTAGAGAGTTCAACAAATTCTGAGGGTCATGGGTTAGGCTTATCAATTGTCAAACGTATTATTGAACGCTTAGGGGGAGAGGTTGGCGTTAAAAGCTCTGGTATTACGGGGCAAGGCAGTCAATTTTTTTTTACATTATCTCTCCAAGATTAAATTATGATTCCTATTTTCGACGACATAAAAACAGTTATTATGAATGATCAGCTAAAAATTTTAGCAGTTGAAGACAATCCGGGAGATTATACATTACTTGAACTCTCACTAAAGCGCTCTAATTATTTAGCCCCTCATTTAATTTGGGTAAAAAGCCTAAACGGCGCTCTAAACCAGCTTCAAAGCCAAAAAGTTGATATTATCTTATTGGATCTATCGTTACCTGATGCCTGGGGCATTGATGCTATCAAGCAACTTAATTCCCACGCTTCGGATATACCGATTATTGTTTTAACTGGAAATGAAGATGAAAGTATAGCCATTGAAGCTATTGAGGCCGGAGCGCAGGATTATCTTGTTAAAGGCGAGTTTAACAGCACTTTAACCATGCGGGCAATACGCTATGCTGTCGCTCGAAAGCGAGCTCTTCTAAAAAACAGTTATCACCTTACCCGCCAGCAAAATAGCGCTCTCTGTTATAACCCTGTAGTTAAACATACCTCTGACGGTATCCTCATCATTGACAAAAAGGGTATTATACAGTTTGTTAACTCCGGCGCGGCAGAATTATATGGGCAATCGTCAACTACCCTTACAGGAACTAAATTTGACTACCCTTTAGATACGCAAGAGGTTATGGAGATAGAATTCAATCAACCAACCACCTCGAAACAAACAATTTTTACGGAAGTCCGAATTATAGAATTTAACTGGCATGAGGAAGAAGCTTTTTTAGTTTCTCTTCGAATCATTTCTAAACGGCAAAACACAAACTTATAGTTTCCTTCTTCAAATGAAGAAACTCTTTGTCGATCTACGGAAGCGCAGCCGTTTTTATAGCGGTTTGCTAACCGTGATTTATGTTTCAATAACAACTTGTTGTTCAGCCAGCAAACCTGTCCCTTCAGCTAAGATTCCTCTCAACGACCAATTTCCTTACCTGATTATATTCTTCTCTAATTGTCTAAAAACTACTTCTTGTAGGTTAAATAAAGAAGAAAAGTAAAAGTTACAAATTATATGATGAAAGAAACCAGGTTGGACACATGAACTTTAAAGCGGATTCTCACACAGACATTACCTCAGTAGAGGCAAACTTACAGTATCAGGCTTCTCTTTTACAAAATGTCGCTGATGCTATTATTGCCACCGATTTAAATTTCATCATTACCAGTTGGAATAAAGCGGCTGAAAAAATCTATGGTTGGCCTTATGATGAGGTCATCGGCCAAGATATAGATACCATTATACCAACAACTTATTCCAATCTTAACCGAGAAGCAGTTATAGCTCACCTATTCAAGACGGGGAGTTGGTGTGGCTATATTGCTCAAAAACAGCGTGACGGAACAGATTTGTCTATCACCACTTCTCTATCTTTCATAAAAAGTTTTGATGATGATACGCCTATTGGTATTGTGGCTGTTAATCGTAACCGTTGTTATATGAATCAGGCAGATGAAGTCGCCCCGCTCACAAAAGAAAGCCTAAAAGCTCGTCTCGATAAGCAAGCTTCAGAAATTATACGACTGAATGAAGAAGTAAAAGCTATCTCTTATTCTGTTTCACACGACTTACGTGCACCACTAAGAGCTATTAGCGGCTTCGCCCAGATTATTGCGCGACGGTATTGGGATGAGCTTAATGAAGAAACGCAACATTTCCTAACCCATATTCTTGAAGCCAGCGACCACATGGACCACCTCATCAATGATTTACTAGCCTACTCTCGGCTCGGTCGCCGGACTATCCGTTACCAATTAGTCGATCTTAAAGAGATAATTAACCAGGTGCTCCTTATACTGTCTGACCAAATTAAGGAAACACAAGCACAGATCGATTACCCGACACCTATGCCAATTATCCAAACGGATCCTACCCTGTTACACCAAATCATGGCCAACTTGGTAGAAAATGCCCTTATCTATCGTCAAACTCATCTAACACCCCATATCTCTATTACGTCCTATCTAGAAGCAGACCACATCATAATCCAAGTAGCGGATAATGGGTTGGGCATACCTGCGCATTATCATGCTAAAGTTTTCAACATTTTTCAACGGCTTCACCAGCGCGATAATTATGAAGGCAATGGTATTGGCCTCAGTCTGGTGAAAAAAGCCGTCGAAATGCTGCACGGAACAATCGGCATTGCCCCCAATGGCGAGCAAGGAACAACATTTCAAATTACACTTCCTTTGCATTCCGTCGAACAGCGAAGTTGAAATGACACCTGATTGGCTTATGAGAACCTATCGATATTTATTACCTCAAATCCCCAAAAATTTTTCCCCAGATGTATAAGGATTAAATATGACCGAGAGCGCTATACGTATTTTATATATTGACGATTATTACCTTGATCGGGAATTGGTACGGGCGGCTCTAAAAGAAGCTGACTTTGCTATAGAAATAACCGAAGCAGCGACTCAAGCCGAGTTTGAGGCAAAACTGGAGCATGGAGAGTATGATCTTGTTTTGAGCGACTTTAATATTTTGGGATATAACGGCCTTCAAGTACTCGACACGGTTTTAAGTAACAACTATAACATTCCCGTTATTATTGTTACCGGCACCGGTTCAGAGGAAACTGCCGTTAATACCCTCAAACGCGGTGCTGCCGATTATGTAATCAAATCTCCCAAACACATCCAACGTCTGCCAAATACCATTAAAACGGTGCTTGAACGCGAGAAGCTTAAACAGCATAACAAACAAGCTGAAATAGCGCTGCGAAACAGCCAGGAACAACTCCAACAAATCGTCAACTCTATTAAAGATCACATTTATGTAACTGAACTCACCGAAATGGGCGAACCCATCAACCGTTACATCTCTACTAACGTTAAAAATTTAACCGGCTATCCGCTTGAAAAATTTATTAATGATTGGAGCTTTTGGTCAAAACAGGTAATCCATCCGGTTGACCGTGATGTTGCCGCGGCCCAGGCTCGACGGTTAGCCCAAGGGCAAGACAGCGAAGTAGAATATCGCATGGTAAGAGCCGATGGAGAGGTAATTTGGGTACGTGACAGTGCCCGCATTGAAAAACAGGGTAATTCTCTTTTAGTTTATGGTGTTGTCGGCGATATTACCGAGCGCAAACGGTTAGAAGAACAGTTACAGCAATCCCAAAAGTTAGAGGCTCTAGGTCGACTGGCCGGTGGCATAGCCCATGATTTCAATAATATTTTAACCATCATCCTGGGAAATTGCGATCTGGCGCTCAATCACATCTATCCAAACGATCCCATTCATGGTGAACTCGATGGCATAAAAACGGCAGGGCGAAAAGCAACCTCACTAACGCGTCAACTTTTAGCCTTTAGCCGCCAGCAGATATTACAACCCCAAGTTTTAGACCTTAATATTGTAGTTGACAGTATGAATCAAATGCTCCGGCGCTTGATTGGCTCTGATATTGATCTCATTACGGAACTTACCCCATCCATAGCCCCCATCAAAGCCGATCACAGCCAAATAGAACAAGTTATCATGAATTTGGCGATCAATGCTCGAGACGCAATGCCCCTGGGCGGTATCTTAAAAATAAAAACCGATATTGTTACCCTTACCAAAAGAACAGTACGTGACCTGATCGATTTAGAGCCAGGGCCGTATACGGTACTTACCATTCAAGATACCGGCATCGGCATAGATAGTGATATCTTACCCCATATTTTTGACCCGTTCTTTACGACAAAAGAGGCCGGCAAAGGCACGGGTCTGGGCTTGGCTACGGTACACGGTATCATCAAACAAAGCAACGGCCACATTTGCGTGGACAGCTACCTCAATAGGGGTTCTCTATTTACAATTTATTTACCAAAGGCCGAAGCATCTGAATTGGAGATAAAAACGATGGTCATTCCCCAAACAGAGCCTGGCTTTGAGACAATTCTGCTGGTAGAAGACGAAGATATGATTAGAGATTTAGCGCGGCGCACACTGTCAAAGAGTGGCTATGTCGTTCTTGAGGCCAAAAATGGACACGAAGCCCTAGAGGTATCGAACCAATATGCGGGGCAAATTCACCTTCTTCTCACGGATGTTATTATGCCCGGCAAAATGCCCGGCGATCAACTGGCTGAGTCAATTGTTGCTTTACGCCCCAATACGAAAGTTCTTTACATATCGGGGCATACCAAAGATATTATTTCAACACAAGACATTATGAAACAAAACTCCGACTTTTTACAAAAACCGTTTACTCCCAACACACTCATCCACAAGGTTCGTGAAGTATTAACCACCGCTAATTAAACGTGGGGATGAGAACGTCGGTTAAGGTGACAGTCTCTTGGACGCCCTAAATCGACCTATTTGGGCTAATCCAAGGCCAATTGTCTACCAATAGGTGATTGTCACCTGACTTTTGCGTAAGTCCTGCGGTTTTTATATGGGCCTTCAATAAAGATTGAAACGACTAGCCAGCGTGCTCAGCTGGGAAAAGCTGATGGGCTTCAACAAAACGAGCGTAGCTTGAGACCGCAACGTCTCGGCCTGCCAGGCATCGGCCGTAGCCAATATCACCGGCACATTGATTAATCGCTCATCGTGCCGAATCTGGCTTAACAGCGTTTTGCCGTTAACCCCCGGAACATGCAGATCTAACACAATCATCGATGGCTCAACTTCGCCTAGCCGCTTCTGGGCCACAGACCCGTCCATAATCGCTTCTGTTTCGTAACCGGCTTGCTCCAAAGCGGTTGTAAAGACCAAACTTTGGTCTTCGTGGTCTTCAATAATTAAGGCAAGGGGTTTTTTATACAAAGGTTAACCTCCTGGTTGAAGGGGCAAAAGCACGGTAAACGTACTGCCCTGCCCCACTTTGCTTTTTACAGTAACCTTGCCTCCCATTGCGGTTACCAAATTATGAACAATCGCCAATCCCAAACCAACGCCCCCATACTTCCGATCGCTGGTTTCATCGACCTGCCGGAATGATTCAAAAATATGGCTTTGGTCTTTTTCTGAAATGCCAATTCCCGTATCTTTAATCTGGATAGCCCACTCTGTTTCGTTAGCCATACGACTTCGAATAACAATGTTGCCGGTTTCCGTAAACTTAATGGCGTTGGTGATGAGGTTCGATATCACCTGCTCAATTCTCACGGTATCCCCTTGCACCGTAGTCGGCAGGTCCGAATCGCTTTTAAGGCGCATAGCCAATCCCTTTTGCAAAGCCAGCGGCAAATAGTTGGCGTATACAGTCTCAACCAACGTTTGCGGAGAAAAGTTCTCAGGATGCAGATGCAGTTGGCCCGCTTCGATCTGAGATTGATCGAGCATCTCAGAAAAGACGTGCTCCAGAACGCGGGCATTATTAATAATACGTTGGGTTAAATCCTGCTGTTGCGGGGTAAGCGTACCGTAAACCTCATGCTGCAACATCTCGGCTATGCCCAACAAAGCGCCTAAAGGGGTTCGTAATTCGTGGCTAATGCGTGCAATAAAGTGAGACTTGAAATCACTGGCTTCAGTAGCTTGTCGCGCCAACGCCTCAATCTCTTTAATCTCAACCATATAGCGGCTTACGGCCACCTGCAGCGCACTACGCATCCGTTCTTGTTCATCATGGATAAGCTTCGCCTGTCCTTCGATAAAGCCATGAACAACTTCATTCTGATATGTATCAATCAAATCCAGGGCGGGAATAACGGTATCGCTATCAAGATACGTCAGAAAAAAACGGCGCGTCGCCTGATTTAGATGAAGCACGGCCTGATCACTGAGGCCGATATACCCCCAATGGTTGCCATGATCTTTACCCGACAGCGTCTGATTAAAAAAGTTAAAGAGCGCTTCGACTTCTGCCTCCGCCAAATTCGCCAACATGGATGGTCGTATCTGAGTACGGTTGGTAAATAGCGTTTGGCGTAGAGCCTGTTGGTATCGACTCACCAAATCAGCGCGATGAGACTCTATCTGTTGGGCAAGCAATTCTGGTAACAACTCGGTTTTTGCCACCGATGCCTCTTCCTTCCAAAGGCAAAATTAACACCACTCTATTATTTGATAAGATAACCGCCGAAGCCGCCACCCATGGACCCAAAGGATGAGACATCTTCCTGACTAAGTTCGCTTTGGTCAAAATTATGCCATTCCAATAAAGAGATAAAATCTCCCCCCGCGAGCTGCCACGGTTGAAGCAGTTCTCGACATTCTTCCGGGGTGCGGATGTAAAGCGGTGCTCCAATATTTCGATAAAACTCAACCAGCTTCTGCGCGGTTGGATCATCACGGTTGTTACTCTGGATATTGAAGACTA
>JAGRBY010000026.1 GCA_020433835.1 Anaerolineae bacterium
CGGGTTTCAGACCGTATTCTTCAATGGCCTGGATAGCGCCGATAGCCATATCATCGTTGTGGGCATACAGAGCGTCGATGTCTTCGCCATAGGTTTTCAGGAAGGCTTCCATAACTTCTTTACCTTTAGCACGGGTGAAGTCGCCGGATTGGGAGGCGATAATTTCGATGCCATCATCGCCTTCAATGGCTTCTCTAAAGCCTTTAGCACGGTCGTTGGCCGGAGCCGAGCCTACTGTACCAACCAACTCAACGACTTTACCGCCGTCCGGCAGCAGTTCCATCATAGCTTTACCGGCTTTATGGCCTTCTTCAACAAAGTCGGAGCCAAGATAGGTTGCATACAGGTCTTCCGGTACATCAGCGCGGCGGTCAACCAAAATCAAAGGAATACCGGCATCTTTGGCTTCTTGGAAGACGGTTTCCCAACCGGTTTCAACCACGGGCGAAACGCCGATGACGTCAACTTGCTGGGCAATAAATGAGCGGATAGCTTTGATTTGGTTTTCTTGCTTCTGTTGGGCGTCGGAGAATTTCAGTTCGACACCGAGTTTTTCGGCTTCTTCTTTGATGGAGGCGGTGTTGGCGGTTCGCCATTCACTTTCGGCACCAATTTGGGCGTAGCCTACAACGAGGTCTTCATAGGTTTTTTGAGCGGGTGCTTCAGCTTTTGCTTCTTCTTTAGGGGCGGCTTCCTCTTTCGGGGCCGCGGGTGCTGGGGCTGCGCCGCCACAGGCCGCTACGGCCAGGGCTGCAATCAATACTGCAATTAGTAAAAGAACTCTGGATAACTTCATTGTTCTCACTCCTTCTGTGAATGACAAAAATTTTGTTTATTTAGTACCCCGGGGAGAGATATTTCGCATCTCTGCCTTTTATAATAGGATTTTACAGGGCGAAAGACAATGAAGTTTTATTAGAATAAGGTGAAGGATTTTTGGGAGTTTCTATGATCTTTTAGGGAAAGATGGAATTTTTTTAGGGAGAGATGTGATTTTTTTAGATGAAGCTGTAGGACAAACTTAAGTTTGTCCTACAGCACACGGCCTAATACTCGCGAATAGACATAGCTTCTTCTGCTTCAGGCGGCAAAAAGACACCTTCGTCCGATTTAATCCACTTGGGAACTTTTTCGTTGTTGACCACCTTTAAGGCCAAATCGAAAAAGCCGGGACCGAGCAGCGGATTACATTCGATAGTGGCATTGAGTTTGCCATCGATCATCGCTTCAAAAGCAATGCGAGCGGCATCAATAGAGACAATTTTTATATCTTGGCCGGGTTTTAAGCCATACGCTTCGATGGCCTTAATGGCCCCTATGGCCATATCGTCATTGTGGGCATAAACGGCGTCGATGTTATCGCCGTACTGCTGCAGAAACTTTTCCATCACCTCTTTGCCTTTAGCCCGCGTAAAATCGGCCGGCTCGGAGGCGATGATCTTCATATGGGGGTAGTCGGCCAGAATTTTTCGAAACCCCTCATAGCGACCGCGAGCCGGTGCTGAATCGGCTGTGCCGACCAGCTCAACAATATTTCCTTCGCCGTCCAGCAGTTCGACCATAATTCGGGCCGATTTTTCGCCTTCTTCCACAAAATCGGAGCCGATGTACGTTACATAGAGGTCTTCCGGTACGTCGGCCTGACGGTCAACCAGAATGATGGGGATACCGGCATCTTTGGCTTCACGGAAGACAGCCTCCCAGCCGGTTTCGACGATGGGCGAAATACCGATGACGTCAACTTGGTGAGCAATAAAAGCCCGCACCGCTTTTATCTGGTTCTCTTGTTTCTGTTGGGCGTCTGAAAACATCAGTTCAACGCCAAGCCGTTCCGCTTCGCGTTTGATAGAGTTGGTGTTGGCTGTGCGCCATTCGCTTTCATCGCCTAGCTGCGCGTAGCCAACAATTAAATCTTTATAACTCTTTTTAGCCGCTGAGATATCATCTTGCGAGGGTAAAGGGGCTGCGGGTTGGCCGGTACAGGCCGTTGCTACCAGCATCGCCAGGATAATGGCGATAGCATGGGAGATGTTTATAGAAGTTATCTTCATTGGTAACCTCCTGTGTATACACATCCTACAATTTAACATTCTTTCATGGGTATAACCAACATTACCCGCGTGCCTTCATTATAAGTGCTTTGAATAGAAAGTCCATACTCTTGGCCGTAATACAGTTTAATGCGCTGGTTGACATTTTCCAGACCAAAGCCCGTTTCATCGCTATCGAGATTAAATTCGTGGGGGGTACCATCGAGTTTGGATTGAACCGTATGAAGCCGATAAGCGGTCATGCCGATACCATTGTCCTCCACTTCAAAGAGAATTTTTTCTCTGGACTGCCGATAAGCCCGTACTGTGACGGTGCCGCCGCCCCGTTTGTTTTTGATGCCGTGATAAATGGCATTTTCGACCAACGGCTGCAAGATGAGCTTTAACGTGGTCCCTTTTAACACCGTTTCATCGGCTTCAATCGTGTAATCCAGAATGTCGCGATAGCGTATCTTTTGAATGGTTAGGTAGCTGCGGGTACGTTCAATCTCTTCTTGAATGGTAATCCAGTCTTTGCCTTTACTGAGCGAGATGCGAAAGAAGCGCGATAGAGCGCTGACAATATCAATGACCTGGGCGTTTTGTTTGGCTTCGGCCATCCAGACGATGGTGTCGAGCGTGTTGTAAAGGAAGTGGGGGTTGATTTGGGCTTGCAAGGCTCTGAACTCGGCCTTTTTGAGATTCTCTTGCTCTTTTACTTTACTATCGAGCATCTCTTTAATTTTGCCGATCATAATGTTGAAACTCAGGCCCAACTCGGCGATTTCGTTGGCGTTTTCGCTGGTGACCAGCACTTGCAGATCGTTTTCGGTGATGGTGGTGGTTACGTCGTGCAGTTTCTTAATCGGCACGTAAATACTTTCGGAGATGATCCAGGCGGCCAGCACCGAAAAGATAACCACGCCAAATAACAAGATGGTGTAGGTAAAAGCCCATTGCGAAAAAGCCTGCTGGGTTTCGCGATAGCTGGTTTCGGTGCGATTAACCTCAAAGAGAATATATTCCTGAATAAGATCATGAACCAAATCGGACACGCCCCGGATGTTTTCCAAAATCTGTTCATTTTCGGTTACTTTGCTGCCATTTTCAATCTGCTCGCCCATTTTATCGACATACAGAGTTAATGTTTCCATCGTGCGCAAGATGACCTCAAGCTTAATTCGCCCTTTTTCCGAGTCGGTATTGGCCATCATCCAATGAATTTGTGAATTAACCTTATCAATAATCTGATACTGCTGGCCCTGATCAAAGTCGGTTTTGCCGGCCACAATTGACCACATTTCAGAGTCGATGGCCGGTTTGATGTAGCCGTTGATACTGTTGGCGGTGGTAATGTTGGTAATAATGGTGTCGTACTGCCGGTTAAAGCGCAGAACCTGTACAATTAAAATGGCGTCGACCATACTCATCGCCAGGATGATGACAAAAAAAGAAAGCAAAATCTTAGAGCGAATTGACAAATTGATGCTGGCGAAGTAGTTGATCAGACCGCTCATATATTTGGGGTTGGGCGACATTTCTGTCATCGAGCGAACGCTCATAGGTTCTCTCCTGTGCCGGATATGGTCTGGTCTTCGTCATGACCTTGAAGGTGTAACCGAAATTCTCTGGGCGAAAAGCCCGTACTTTTTTTGAAGACGGTGCTGAAATAGTAGGGATCGTGATAACCAATTTGCGTAGCGATGATCATCGACTTTAAAGCCGTTGTGGTTAGTAACTCTTTGGCTTTGTCGATACGGATGCCGGTGAGATACTCTTTGAAAGTTTGGTCGGTTTCCTGGCTGAACAAGGTGCTCAGGTGACTGCTGCTCAAGTTGACGTAGTTGGCGACATCGGTAAGCGATAAATCGGGGTTGCTGAAATTATTGTTTATAAATTCTTTTGCCTTGCTGATGGCCAAGATCGACTGGTTTTGGCTGTTTCTAAAAGCCAGCGCATTGGTCATCATGGTGCTCATTTCGTCTTGAATCTGGTCAATCGTTTTTATGTTCATGAGTCGCGTTTCAATGTCATTCATCTCTGGAATGATCTGGTCAACCGTACCGCCCAGTTTATAGACGAATTTTGCGGTGGTTAGAACCATATCGACAAAGATGTAGTTTTTGATAAGGTACGAATTTTGCGCAGCTCGGCTTAGGGGCTGCAAATAGTGTTCAAAAAAGTCGGTGAATTCTTCGGCTTGACCAAATGACAAGAACTTTTTCAGCGACAGTTTGTCCAGTTTAAGCAGTTCGGCTTTGTCGGTCTGATTGGCGGTTTCAAACTGTTGATTTAGGGCGGTATTTTTTAAGTGAACTTGGGCTTCGGTGAAAGAGGTCGGGATATCGCCTAGACGTTTCTTGATCTTACCGTTGCCGACGGTTATGCGGCAGTGTGTTTTTTTTGCTACCTCTTCTTTAATCAGCTCCGTTAAAAAATCGGCTTCCTGGGCCAGGGTATCAGCTCGATTGCCTTTCATAAAAAGTACTAATTCTTCAAGGTCTTTCTTAATGAGAAAAACATCGGGATTGCTGCCCAGAAGTTTGGCAATGAGCTGCCGTACTTGTTGATAAGCGCCGTAATCAAACGGCTCAGCAGTCTCGTTTAGCTCTATTTTAACAACGAGGATCAGGTATAAGGGCGCAAGGAGATCAACACCCAGTTGATAGCTCTGGTCGATAGCCTCTGCCGAAGATAGACTGCCGGTAACGGTTCTCAGTAAAAATTGATCGCGTAAGGCGGCCTGGTTGTCTTCAATTTGGGCCTTGAGTTTTTTTAGATTTTCTTTTTCCTGTCGCTCTTGTTCAAGCTGGTCGGCTATTTTTTGCAGCACTTCATGGAGATCGTTGACTCCAACCGGTTTAAGTAGATACTCTGTTACGCCCAGTTTGACCGCCTCCTGAGCATATTGAAATTCGTCATGGCCGCTAAGAATAATAATTTTGATCTCCGGCATACGTGTCCGGATAATTTTGCTCAGTTGTAAACCGTCCATAAACGGCATTTTAATATCGGTGATAACCACATGCGGTTGGGTCGACTCAATTTCCGGCAACGCCATCTCACCATCCGGCGCATCTCCGCAAAACTCAAAGCCCATCGATTCCCAATCAACATTGTCTCTTATGCCTTCTCTGGCTACGATTTCATCCTCGACGAGAAATACTTTATATGGCATGGTTTACACTCTCCCTGCGCTGCTGAATATTCTTGTACTTTTATGATACCATTTGCCCTATGCGGTATTATATATGCGCGTGGTTTCCGGTCAACAAATATCAAGGTCAGATTGGTAAACTATTTCCCAAAAGTGCCTCCGGACCCACTGCTCTAACGGTCTGAGCCGCTAGCTTGACAGCCTGCTGCGCCGAGGCAACAGGTGACAAACCTTGGGCCAGACCGGCCAAAGTAGCGCCGCAGAACGTGTCTCCGGCACCGGTCGGATCGATTTCCGGCACGGGATGACCGGGAACATGGGTTGCCTGGCTGCCTTCGATGACCAGCACTCCTTCGCTATCCAGCGTCACAAACAACCGTGCTCCTGGTCGCGTTTGGGCCTGCTCAACGCTGCCGAAGAGGCCTTTTGCTTCGTTCTCATTCATAAAAAAGAGATCGGCTAACACCAACAGGCGGCGGACATCATGCGTTTCATTATAAACAAGCCGGGCATACGTTCCTACCGAAAGCAAAGGCGGGTTTACCTGTTTTTGCACAGCCTGGGCAAAATCTAGTTGACGTTGGGCCGAACTCAAAGCGGCAATATGGACTGTTTTGGTATTGAGCAGTTCGTTGGGCATCAACTTCGGATCGAGTTGATCTTCAGCGCCCCACGAGGCATCGATGAGCGTGGCCCGACCACCGCCGTGGTGGGCAATTTCCAGGCGAGGCAGCCGATCTGGAGCTATAAGCGGCCCCATCCAGGTTACGTGGGCGTCGACCGGCTGTAAAACCTGCGGCATCGGCTGCGGTTTTGGAGCGAATAGCCCGGTCGCGGCTCGACTTTTGGCAGCGGCCAAAGCCGTATAAAGCGCCGCCCCGCCGGCACTGTGGGCCAGCCGACCATCCACCAGATGCAGCCTATCCTGTGAGGCCGTACCAATAACAAAGACATCGTATAATTTTGTCATCATTGTTCACCTAGACGCTATGTATTTACTCAGCAGATAGGTGACTGGCACTTAATCGCGGTAATTGTAGCATTAGATACCACACAATGTTCTCTATTTGAGCAAAAGTGCCAGTCACCTGAGTAGTTACAACGCTACAAAAAGAGTATGAAAAAATGGGGTTCATTTGCATTATTGATAGGAATGCGGTATTCTGACTTAACAGCTTAATTGATTTGCATTTAAGAAGCTTATCCACAAAATCTTCTTGAGTGGGTAATATCCAAATTATTATCCACCTAAAATATTGACCAATAAAAATATTCTCCAACCATACGTGTTACGGCTGACTTAAAATAATCAGGGCTTATTTTGGCCAAATGGTACCGAGTTAGGACACATCGATGGTTTGTTACCAGTGTAGTAATCCTGCTGTAGGCATCTGTAAATTTTGTGGCAGAGGAGTTTGCCCCGATTGCCACTCAAAAATGCCGGTTATTCTATCAGTTTACGTTGGGGCTAACCAAACACCAAAAACCATAGTTGTTGCGGATGCCCTTTGGTGCGGTCAGTGTAAACCTCAACCCGAGCCTATACCCATGCCGGAGATATACTAATGGGCGGCTTATTTGATCGTTTACAAGATGAATTGGATGCGCGTGATAACAAAAAAGGGCTGTCTCCCATTGATTTGCTGGATATGCCCCCAGAATTAACCGAAGTGGTTAATCAGATTATTCGTAAAAACGGTATGAAGCTTGAAGAGGTTGCGCAGCGCCTTAACAAGTCAGAAGATGAGGCCAAAGAAGCCCTCAATGCCTTGATTGAAAAAGGATATGTTCGCGAAGTAAAGGTAAAACAAGAAATTTGGTACAAGGCCCAATTTGGACGCAAAGCTGATAAAGTAGTATCCGATAATATCTGGTCTAAATTGGACAACGTATTTAACGACGACGAAGATTAGTCTTTAATAAAATTGTGCTGGAGCAAAGGTTATGTCCAAAATCATCTCTATCCACTCCTTTAGAGGAGGTACAGGGAAATCGAATACTACGGCAAATGTCTCCGCTATTCTGGCGGCCCAGGGGTTGCGAGTAGGCGTGATTGATACCGATATCCAATCGCCCGGTATCCATGTCTTGTTTGGCTTTTCAGAAGACGAAATGAATCACTCGCTTAATGATTATTTATGGGGTAAGTGCAATATTGAAGATGCTGCCTACGAAGTAACCAGCAGTTTGGGTGGCAATATCTCCGGTAGTATTTATCTTATTCCATCCAGCATTAAAGCGGGTGAAATTGCCAGGGTACTGCGCGAAGGGTACGACGTTGGTTTGCTCAATGATGGTTTTCATGAATTGGTCGAAGCCCTAGACCTCGATGTGTTGATGATTGATACCCACCCCGGATTAAATGAAGAAACGTTGTTATCGGTGGCCATTTCCGATGCCCTAGCCGTGATTATGCGGCCCGACCAACAAGATTACCAGGGCACCAGTGTAACAGTGGAAGTAGCCCGCAAACTCAATGTGCCAAGGCTGGTTATAGTTGTCAACAAAACCCCGCTTGTGTACGATTTTAATCAGGTGAGAAGCCAGGTAGAAAGCCTGTACTCGGCTGAAGTTGCGGCGGTCATGCCCCATTCTGATGAAATGATGGCCCTCGCCAGCGCCGGTGTTTTTGTGCTGCGCTACCCTGACCACGAGATGACCCGCCTTTATAAGCAGATTGCTCAAAAACTCATGAGCTAAGCTCTATAGGCAATATCTACGGGTCGAATTTTAACATTGCACTGTAGAGACGTCCGGTAGGTACGGGCGTCTTTATACTAAACCAAGGTTATCCGCTAGAAAACACATAACGATAGTTATGCCCCTCGGAGCTAGCCATTGCCTAAGATAATAGTGTTTCATTCTTTTTATCATGGGGTTGGACGATCAAACATAGCCGCTAATGTGGCTTATTTACTTGCCAAACAGGGTAAATGTATTGGCTTGGTTGATGCTGATACCAAAAATCCGGTACAGCATGATCTCTTTGGTTTAGCCAACAAAGATATTCGATACACATTTAACGATTATCTGTGGGGTAATTGTTCAATCGAGCAAACCGCCCATCCGTTAGCCCTCGACTCTGTGCCGGGTAAAATTTTTTTGATTCCCGGTAACACCACCCAGGGATACCCCCCTCGTGAGGTAAGCGAAGTAAAAGATGCCGAACTGCTGAATGTCGGCTATCAAAGGCTGATCGACTTGTTCAATTTTGACGCCCTACTTATCGACACGCACCCGGGCGTTAGTGAAAAAGCTCTGGTCTCCGTTACAGTGGCCGATGTGTTGGTTATCATTCTACGGCTCAACCAAAGTGATTATCAAGGCACAGGTATTACTGTTGATATTGTGCGCGAACTGTCGGTTCCCAACATCTTTTTAATGGTCAACGAAGCCCCCACCAATTTCGACTTTGATGAAATCAAGGCCAAAATGCAAGATATCTATCAATGTGACGTGGCTGCTATTCTCCCCCACCTCGATCCCATGATGGCTCTGGCTAACTGCGATATCTTCGCCAGGCGTTATCCCTACCATGCCGTCACCGACAGCCTAAACACAGCCGCCAAGCGGATAGTGTCTTGATATCCGCAAGACCAACAACCCTGGTGGAACGCTTATCCTACACTTGTCTTTTTGGCTAATTATGCTATAGTAACAGACTATCTATACGGGTGATTAGCTCAGCTGGTTAGAGCGCACGGTTCACATCCGTGAGGTCACTGGTTCGAGTCCAGTATCGCCCACAGCAAAACCGGGTCAATTGACCCGGTTTTTTGATTCGATCGCGTTTATCATGTGGCCCGCCTGTGGCGACTAACCTTCGATGGAGCCTCCCCGCCGTGGCTAATACCCTATTACGACGCCTTCCGGTGCAATGAACCCATCAAGCAATTAGAGCGGAGTCCCTACAAGCCGCACCCGGTTCGCCCCCTGGTGCGCCAGCTGGTACACCCGCATTCGACCCCCACTTTTTACGGCTCTCAAACAAAATTATCCTAAAAACAGGACAAAATTGTCCCAAAAATAGGACAGACAAGCCCCGCCAATTTTGCTATCATTAAGCCTAATCAATTAATGGGTTGAGAACCCATCCGGTGCAACCGGGCCTTCCTCTAAGCTATTCCCGAAATTGAGCTAAAGCTACAACAAATCGGCTCAAATTGTGACCACCGGACGGACGGAAATCGATGAGCCTGCCCAGGTCTATCAGAGCGAGAATGCCGGCCATCATCGCCCAGGAAGCGGCGATGCGCAAGGTTAGTTTCGTCCAGTCGGAAGTGCAAGCCAGAATCCCCCCCCT
The DNA here is from genome assembly GCA_020433835.1 of Anaerolineae bacterium. The sequence continues at coordinate 9,491 of JAGRBY010000026.1, forward strand.
TTTTTTTGGGTAAAGACCCGACATTGAATTTGGAGGCAGATGGATGGCAAAGCAGCAAAAATCTCACCGGGCCAGGAAAACGACGCCCAAACAACCGGTTTCAGTCAGCAACCAAATCGATATTGCTGTGATTGGTCTGGCCTGCCGCTTTCCCGGCGCACAGGACTATCGCCAATTCTGGCACAATTTGGTTTCAGGTGTGGACAGCATCACCGAAATCCCCGCCGACCGCTGGGATTGGCGGCGTTATTGGGGCGACCCGCAGACGGAGGCCAACAAGACCAACAGCAAGTGGGGCGGCTTCATTGAGGACGTGGACAAATTTGATGCCCCGTTCTTTAACATCTCCCCTAGAGAAGCGGAACTAATGGATCCTCAACAACGCCTGTTGTTAGAACTTAGCTACGCCTGTCTCGAAGATGCGGGTTATCGCGCCTCTCATCTGGCCGGCAGCGATACCAGGGTTTTCATCGGCATCTGCAATTATGATTACAAGGAGTTGCAAGAACGATCCGGCCGCCCGCTTGAGGGCCACCTGCTGACCGGTACGGCTAATACGATTGTGCCCAATCGACTGTCCTATTTTTTCAACTGGCATGGCCCCAGCGTGTCGGTGGATACGGCTTGCTCCAGTTCGCTGGTGGCGCTGCACCAGGCTGTTCAGACGATGGCGCAGGGGGAGTGTCAACTGGGCTTGGTTGGCGGGATTAATATTTTGGTCAGCCCGGAGCGGTATATTCCCTTTAGCAAGTTGAACATGCTCTCGCCCACAGGGCGCTGCCGCACCTTTGATGCAGCGGCCGACGGCTATGTGCGCGGCGAGGGTGCCGGGGTTATGCTCTTGAAGCGGTTGGAGCAAGCGATGGATGATGGCGACCAAGTCTATGGCATCATCAAAGGCAGCGCGGTCAATCACGGTGGTGGAGCGCGAACACTGACCTCACCTAATGCCTTTGCCCAGTCCCAAGTTATCGTTGCGGCGTGTCAGCGAGCCGGCATTTCGCCGGCGACAATCAGTTACATCGAAACCCACGGCACCGGCACGCCGCTGGGTGACCCGATTGAAACCCATGGATTGAAGCGGGCCTTTAGTCAACGGCTTAAAGAAGGTGAGCAGACACCGAAAGCAAACTATTCTATTGTGGCTTGGGAGCGGTCAAGACCAATATCGGCCATCTGGAAGCCGCGGCGGGGATGGCGGGCATCATCAAGGTTTTGCTGGCGATGAAGCATAAAACACTGCCGGGCCTCACGCATTTTAATCACCTTAATTCACGCATCAAGCTGGCGGACAGTCCCTTCTATCTTGTTGAAGAAACAAAAGCATGGCCGCCTTTGCCCGATGAACAGGGTAACGACCGGCCCCGTCGAGCCGGGGTCAGTTCCTTTGGCTTTGGCGGCACCAATGCCCACGTGGTTCTGGAGGCGTACCCGGAAACCGAGGTCAGGCGGCCGGAGTCAGGTGAGGGGCCGCAGTTGATGGTGCTGTCGGCCAGGAATGAAGAGCGGCTGCGGGTGCATGCTCAACAGATATTGGCCTTTGTGGAGGAAAGTCCCCCTATTTCACTGACCGAGATGGCCTACACTCTGCAAGTGGGGCGAGAGGCAATGGAAAGCCGTATTGCCTTGGTGGTCAATGACATCAGGGCTTTAGGTGAAAAGTTGACTGCTTATCTGGCCGGTGAAGCAACGATCACACACTGTTACCGGGGGCAGGTGAAGCCCGACCAAGACAGTCCCAATTTGCAAAACGATGATGACGACAGCCCAGCCTTGATCCGGCAGTGGCTGGTGAAGGGCAAACTGGAGAAATTGGCCGCGAGTTGGGTCAACGGACTGGAGATTGATTGGTCCCTACAGTACCGGGCCGAGAAGCCTCGCCGAATTTCATTACCGACGTACCCCTTTGCCAAAGAACGATACTGGCTGCCAAGCAATGGACAATTGACATTGGGCAATGGTCAATTCTCAATACTCAATACTCAATTCTCAATTGAACCGCTCCATCCGTTGGTTCACCAAAACACCTCGACGCTCACCGAACAACGCTTCAGCACCGTCTTTAGGGGCAATGAATTCTTTCTGAATGACCACCAGATACGGGGCGAGAAAATACTGCCGGGGGTTGCCTATCTGGAGATGGCTCGGGCCGCCGGAGCGATGGCTATTGAACATGAAGCGATCACCGAAATTAAGGATGTGGTCTGGCTCAAGCCGCTGGTGGTCAAAGATGAGCCGGTAAAAGTCCACCTCAGCCTCCATCCGGTAGCGAGGGATACCGTGACGTATGAGGTCAGAACCCGTGATGGCACGGGCCAGCCGGTAGTTCATGGTCAGGGCAAGTTGATCTTTGGGGCCATCGCTGAGGCAGACCCGGTCATCGATCTGGCGGTGATCCGGCAGCGCTGCCAGATCAAGAAATCGGGGGCGGTGTGTTACGAGCAATTCGAACAGCAGGGACTGGCTTATGGCCCCACTTTTCAAGTGATCGAAGACGTGATCGGGAACGATACGGAGGCGCTGGCCCGGCTGCGGCTGCCGGCTGAAGCCGATGTGGAATCATACGGACTGCCTCCGAGCCTATTGGATGGGGTGCTGCAAAGCGTGATCGGGCTAACCGGGCGTGACGATGCTCCCCATCTTGGACTATCTGTGCCCTTCGCTGTGGAGAGGTTGGAGATTGTGGGGCCGATCCCCCCCACCGGTTACGCTTATGTCACCCGGCTGGCGGGACAGTCAGACACAACCCATTTTAATATGGCTTTGTTAGATGAGGCAGGACGGGTGAGTGTTAAGTTCCACAATATCACCCTCAAAGCCGTACCCCAACCCAATCAAGGTTGGTATTACCGGCCTTATTGGCAGCGAGAAGCGCTGCCTGAGGAGCAATCCACGGGAGGCGAAACAGGGGAGGCGATCATTATCGTCGTCCCCAAAGGAATGGCGGGGTTAGCCGCTGGGCTGGCCCGGCGCTATCCTCAGCCGCAAGTGATCCGTTTGCTGCTGAGCGACCGGACGGTCCGGGTGAGTAAGACGGTGTGGGAGATTGACCTGAGCGATGAGACCGGTCTGGAGAAGAGTCTGAACGGACTGGCCAAGATCGACACGGTCTATTTTCTAGGCGGGTTGGTCGAACCGCCGTCGGCTACAGCGGATTTGCCAGTATGGGTTCGGAGCCAGGAACAGGGCGTCCTGAGCCTGTTTCGTCTGATCAAAGTCTTGGAGCAGCGTGGATTGATGGCCCATTTAGCCAGACTCAAGGTGCTGACCGGTCAGGCCCAGCAAGTTCTCCCCAGGAAATGGTGCAGCCCTGGAGCGCCTCGCTGAGTGGGCTGACAATGAGCCTGGCCAGGGAATATCCAGCCATTGAGGTCAGTTGTCTCGATGTGGTGCTGACGACGGGGGACGGGGGACAGTTCGTGCTTGATGAGGCGGATGTGACCGCCATCACGGCCGAGGGTGGTGGTTACGGCCCGCTTGTCGCTTTACGGCAGGGGGTCAGATATATCAGGCGGTTGGCTCCGCTGAGCTTGCCGGCGATTGAAGAACGGCCCTACCGGCGTGGCGGGGTGTATCTGATTCTGGGCGGGGCCGGCGGTATTGGGCTGGAAACGGCGGTTTATCTGGCCGGGCAGGTTCAAGCCAAGGTGGTGCTGGTGGGTAGAAGCGCTTTGACCTCGGAGAAGGAAGCGCAACTCAAGCGCATCGAGGCGGCGGGCGGTGCGTATCTGTACTGCCAGGCGGATGGAACCGACCTGGCTCAAATGCAAGCCGTGGTCCGGCAGGCCAAAGAAAAGTTTGGGGCGATCAATGGGGTGATCCATTCGGCGTTGGTGCTGCGGGATAGCGCCATCAGCACTATGGACGAAGCCACCTTCCGAGCCGTCCTGGCGCCCAAGGTGACCGGCAGCGTGGTGTTGACTGAGGTGGTGAAAGAGGAGGCGTTGGACTTCATGCTCTTTTTCTCCTCGAGCCAATCGTTGTGGGGTAATGCCGGGCAAGGGAATTACGCGGCCGCCAGCACCTTTGCCGATGCCTATGCGTTGTATCTCGATCAGATCAGGCCCTATCCGGTCAAGATTATCAATTGGGGCTATTGGGGCTCGATCGGGGTGGTAGCGACAGCAGCCTACCGGCGGCGGCTGGCTGAGCATGGCATCGGATCGATTGAGGTCGAGGCCGGAATGGCCGCCCTCGATCAAATTGTGGCCGGCCCGTTAGCCCAGGTGGCGGCGGTCAAGGCTGATCGTTCAACTTTAGCAGCGCTGGGAATAGCCTTCGAGCGCCGGGTTGAGGTAGTGCAGCCAGAGTATGAGTCGGTATTTGAAGGAGCGATTGAACAACTGACTACCTACCGGCCAGCCCTGGCCCCAAATCAGACAGTTTTGCAGCAGGAGCAAGCCAGTTTTGAGGCTTTGGAAGGGTTCGCCCAGACGGGACTGTTGCAGACTTTCCAACAACTGGGGGTTTTTCGAACCGCGGGTGAAAGCCACCCCCGACCGGCTCTGGCCCGGCAGTTGAACCTTGCCCCCCAATATCACCGCTTTTACGACGCCTGTCTGAGCCTCCTGGAACAAGGGGGCTACCTGAACCTGACCGAAACGACGATTGAAACAACCCACAAAGTGGCACAACCGGATAAGCCAGCCCTGGCCCGGCAGCAAGCCATGCTGATCCAGCGCTATCCGAGGCTGCAGTCGCATTTGAATTTGCTACAAACGTGTCTCCAAGCGCTGCCGGAGATTGTGACCGGTCGGGTACAGGCGACAGAAGTCATGTTCCCCGACGGCTCACCGGACCTGGTAGCTGGCATTTATCAAGGGACGCCAGTCACCGACTATTTCAATCAGATGGTGGCTTTGGCGGTCAAAAGCACGGTCGAGCAGCGTCTACCCAACCTGAAAGCGGCGGAGAAGATCCGGATTGTCGAGGTTGGGGCCGGAACCGGCGGCACGACGAGCTTCGTCTTGGCGGCCATTGACCCATACCGAGACCACATTGACTATTTTTACACCGATATTTCCCAAGGCTTTACCCGCTACGGTCAGCGTCGGTTCGGTGACAGCTATTCCTTTATACAATTTGGCCGGCTGGATATCGAGCACCCCCCGGCCGGTCAGGGTTTCGACCCGAACCAGGCCGAAATAGTGCTGGGAGCCAATGTCGTTCATGCGACTAAAAACATTCATCACACCTTGCAAAACCTGAAGGCTTTGCTCAAAGCTAATGGGTTGCTCATCCTCAATGAAGCCATCCATTTTAGCGCTTTTGCGACCCTGACGTTTGGCTTGCTGGATGGCTGGTGGGCCTTTGAGGATGGCGAGCAGCGGCTTGAGCATACCCCCCTCCTCACCTCGCAACAGTGGCAATGGGCGCTGCAAGCCGCCGGCTTCGGGCCGGTTCACCTGACCGGACAGGAGGCAGCAGCGACTCAAGCCGTCATCCTGGCCGAAAGTGATGGCGTGGTGGACATCGTCAGGCCAGTTCCGGAGGCTGTTATTTTGCCCAAGGCTGGGGCCGGCCACAAGCCGCAAGCGGAACAGCCCGACACACCCGTCGGTACCCCGGTTGACGGTGAGCTCACGATCACCACGGCTGCTTATCTGAAACAACTTTTTGCCGCTACCCTAAAGATTGAGCCGGATCGATTGAAACCGGATCAAACCTTTGAGCTTTATGGCGTTGACTCGATTGTTAGCCTTGAGGTTGTCAACCGGCTCCGGCAAGATTTTGGACGCGCACTGCCGGCCACGCTGCTGTTTGAGCATGTGACCCTGGAGAAGTTGGCCGATTACTTCCTGAGCCATCACCATGATACCCTCACCGCGCTCTTAACAGTGGCTCCGGCTCAACAGCCGTCCCCACTCCCTACCGCGCCAAGGCGGTCGATTGAGGTGGCTCCGTTTTTTGATAGTTCAGCCCGATTTCAACCCAAACCGGAGGCGGTAGGGTACCAACAGACAGCGGAGCGGTCCGACATCGCTATCATTGGGCTGAGTGGGCGGTATCCGCTGGCCGCAACCCTGGCCGAGTTCTGGGAGAATCTGCAAGCAAGCCGCAACTGTATCCGCGAAATCCCGTTGGAACGGTGGGATTATCGGCGTTATTATGACCCGGATCAAGACCACATCGGCACGAGCTACAGCAAGTGGGGCGGCTTTATCGACGATGTTGATCAAGTTGATCCGCTCTTTTTCAATATCTCGCCTCGGGAGGCGGAGCGGATGGACCCACAGGAACGACTCTTCTTGGAAACGGTTTGGGCCACGGTTGAGGATGCCGGCTACAGTCGATCCGTCCTGGCTAACATCCGGCAGGTGGGCGTCTTTGTGGGCGTGATGAATGCCGGCTACAGCCAGTTGGGGCAGGAAGCCGCCAAGCCCACCCCCGTAGCCTACTGGTCGCTAGCCAATCGGGTCTCCTATCTGTTTGACTGGCGCGGGCCGAGCCTGGCAGTGGATACGGCCTGTTCCTCATCGCTGACCGCCATCCATCTGGCCTGTGAGAGTCTCAAGCGGGGTGAGTGTCAGTTGGCGGTGGCCGGTGGAGTTAATCTGATCGTTCATCCCAGCCAGTATCTTGGTTTGTCGGCTATGGGGATGCTGTCGGTGGATGACAAGGTGAAAGCCTTTGGCGCCGGCGCCGATGGCTTTGTGGACGGCGAAGGAGTGGGAGCAATCTTGCTGAAACCGCTGAGCCAGGCTGAAGCGGATGGCGACCAGATTTATGGCGTCATCAAAGGTAGCGCCATGAATGCCGGGGGCAAGACCAGCGGCTACACCGTACCCAATCCCAACGCTCAAAGGGAATTGATCACGACAGCGCTGACCGCAAGTGGGGTCGAGGCGGGCACGATCAGCTATGTGGAAGCGCACGGCACGGGCACGGCCTTGGGCGACCCAATCGAGATCCGAGGCTTAAGCCAGGCCTGGAGTGAGGGGCTACCGGACGGGTATGCCTGCGCCATCGGCTCGGTCAAGTCGAATATCGGTCACCTGGAGTCGGCGGCGGGTATCGCCGGGTTGACCAAAGTACTGCTGCAAATGAAGTATCAGCAGTTGGCGCCGTCTCTCCACGCGGAGCAGCTGAACCCGCATATCGATTTTGAGGCGACACCGTTCCAGGTGCAGCGCGAGCTAATGGACTGGCAACGACCTACCATCGAGATTAATGGCAGACGGACAGAATATCCGCGCCGAGCGGGGATCAGTTCCTTTGGGGCCGGGGGAGCCAATGCGCATCTGGTGGTAGAGGAATATGTCGATCAGGGAGCAGAAGGCTGGGGGCAGGGGGCAGAAGACGAGCAACCACACCTGATTATACTGTCGGCCAGAAATGAGGCGCGGCTGCGGGCGTATGTCCAAAAGCTGTTAGCCTTTTTGGAGCAGGCATCACCGCCATACCTCGCCGAACAGGAATTCGGTGGGACAGAGCGTACTCCGGCCATTGCCGCGCCACCGCTCTCGTTAGCCAGCCTGGCCTATACCTTACAGGTGGGGCGAGAAGCGATGGCTAGCCGGTTGGCCTGCGTGGTGACCGATGTCAACGTCTTACGTGAAAAATTGACCGCCTATCTGGCCGGGCAAGCCATCATAGAGTCGTGCTACCAGGGGCAGGTGAAGCCCGACCAAGACAGTCTCAATCTGCTTAACGATGATGACGACAGCCAGGTAATGATCCGCCAATGGCTGGCGAAAGGAAAATTGGAAAAATTGGCCGCGGGGTGGGTTAGAGGGTTGGCCATTGATTGGCGCTTGCTGTATAGGTACGAAAAACCCCACCGAATTTCGTTACCGACCTATCCCTTTGCCCGAGAGCGGTATTGGCTGGGAGGGAGTGGCCACGTTTTATCTGATTCTGATGACACGGTAATGCCACAGGGAACTCATCTCCAAGAAGAGACGGGGATTGCTACCAACCAACCCCCACAGCTCAAGCCGTTTTTGGGACGGGAACGTGTCTCATCTCAAGCGGCTGTTCGGTTTGAGGGGAATCATCCCCTGGCCCGTGATACGGAAGCAATCGAGCCGAATGAGGCTGATTTGAGCGATGCCAGGTTGAAAAGCCGTCTGCTGGCCGACTTAAAAGGGCAGGTGTCAACCATCTCCAAAGTCAAGGTCGAGGAGCTTGACGGGCATGAAAGCCTGGGGGCATACGGCTTCGACTCGATTATGCTGAAGCAGTTGGCGGTGAACATCGAGCAGGCGTATGGCGTGGAGCTATCGCCGGCGGTTTTCTTTGAATGCCATCACCTCGATGGCTTGAGTGCATTTTTGTTGGAACGGCATCGGCTAGCGATAGAGACCTATTATCAAGCGCAAATAGGCCAGACCCGGATTAGCCTAACTGAAAAGGGGGCCATCCCCCCCCAAAAAATCTCACCCAAAGCGGTCAAGACCCACCCCATCCTAACCAGTCCGGTTGAGTCGCCGGCGGTGGCCATCGTCGGTATCAGTGGGCTGCTGCCGCAGTCACCCGATTTAGCCACCTTCTGGCAGCATCTGGCCGAGGGCCACGATTTGATCACCGAAATTCCGCCGGAACGATGGGATTGGCGAGCCTACTATGATCCGTCGGGACAAGAGCCGCACAAGGCGGTATCAAAGTGGGGCGGCTTCATCCCGGATATGGCGCAATTCGACCCGCTCTTCTTCAAAATTTCGCCGCGCGAAGCCGAAATGATGGATCCGCAGCACCGGCTGTTTCTGCAAGTCGTCTGGCATTGCCTGGAGGATGCCGGTTATCGAGCCTCTGATTTGGCCGGACGCGCTGTCGGGGTTTATGTTGGGGTCCAGTTTCAGGAGTACCAAGAGTTGATTGTCCGCTCGCTGGAGCAGAGTCCCGCGCAGATGGCCACGGGCAACGCCCAGGCTATGCTGGCCAATCGAGTGTCGTATCTGCTGGATTTACGCGGCCCCAGCGAAGCTATCGACACGGCCTGTTCCAGTTCGCTGGTGGCGCTGCATCGAGCGGTGCAGTCCATTCGGAGTGGGGAAATCGAGAGTGCGATTGTGGGTGGGGTCAGTCTGGCGCTATCGCCGGTCACTTATGTGGCGACCAGCCAGATGGGCGTGCTGTCGCCTGATGGCCGGTGTAAAACCTTCGACAAGGCCGCCAACGGCTACGTCAAAGGGGAAGGGGTGGGGGCCGTGTTGCTCAAACCGCTGGCCCAGGCCGAGGCTGATGGCGACCAGATTTACGCGCTCATCCGGGGCAGCGCCGAGAACCACGGCGGGCGAGCCACATCGCTGACCGCGCCGAACTCGCAGGCGCAGGCCCAGCTTTTGGTGAAAGCGTATGAGGATGCCGGGGTCGATATCGAGACGGTGAGTTACATCGAAACCCACGGCACGGGCACGGAGTTGGGCGACCCGGTGGAAATCGAGGGTTTGAAAGGGGGCTTTGCCCAATTGAGCCAACGACAAGGGCGGCCGGCCAGCCGCCATTATTATTGTGGGTTGGGGTCGGTCAAGACCAATATTGGGCATCTGGAGGCGGCAGCGGGTATCGCCGGGCTGATGAAGGTGCTGCTGGCGCTGAAGGAGCAGAGCCTGCCGGCCAGCCTCCATTTTAAGGAACAGAACCCCTACATTGAGTTGAAAGACAGTCCATTCTACCTGGTGACGGAAACGCAAGCGTGGTCGGCGTTGCTGGATGAGGCCGGCCAGCCGCTCCCCCGGCGAGCGGGGGGGCAGTTCGTTTGGTTTTGGGGGAGCCAATGCTCACGTGGTCTTGGAGGAGTATGTGGGGGCAGGGGAGCAGGGGGCAGAGGCAGGGCCGCATTTGATAGTGTTGTCGGCCAAGAATGAGGAGAGACTGCGAGCTTATGCCCAAAAGATGGTAACCTTTTTGGAGCAACTGTTACCATCGAACCTGGCTGAGCAGAACGCTGCAGAAAGCGAACGAATAAACCACGCAACCAAATTACCTACGCTATCTTTGACCAACCTGGCCTACACCTTGCAGGTGGGGCGAGAGCCGATGGAAGCGCGGCTGGCCCTGGTTGTGACTACTCAGGCAGAACTGCGAGACAGGCTTACCTACTATCTGGAAAACAAATTAGAGCTATCGGATGTCTATCAAGGTTGTCTGAATGCCAATAAAGAGCGGCTCGACCTTTTAACCGAGGGCGACGAGGCTAAAGCGTTTGTCGAGATGCTTATCAAAGGTGGCAAGCTTGAAAAATTGGCTCAATTGTGGGTGGCGGGGGTCGAGATTGATTGGTCTCTGCTGTATGGCGTCGGCAAGCCCCACCGGATTTCATTACCGACCTATCCTTTTGCTCGACAAAGTTATTGGATCCCGACGACGAGCGCGGGAGCGCCGGCGCAAATCGGCCGTCGTGAAAAGGGACTGCATCCCCTGCTTGATAGCAATGAATCGACCTTTAGCACACAGGTTTTCAAGAAGACGTTGAGCCGCGATGAATTTGTTTTACGGGATCATCGGGTCAAAGGTGTGACCATATTACCGGGTGTGGCGCATTTGGAGATGGCCCGAGCAGCGGTCGAACGGGCCATGCAAAGGCCAGTGTCGGGCCTGCGCGAGGTGATGTGGGGCCGGCCGCTTATTCTGGACGGCGAGACCAAGGAGGTTTTTGTCGAGGTGTGGCCGGAAGCGGACGTGGTTGGCTATGCCATTTACAGCCAGGTCGGCGACCAGCGGCTAACCTTCTCCCAGGGAAAAGCTATGGCTGACCCAGACCCCGGTTCAGCCGGTCAACCCCAATTCTATGATCTGACGGCGATCAAAAATCGATGTGTAACTCGGCAGACAAAAGAAGCTATCTATTCGATTCTGGGGCAAATCGGCTTTGACTATGGCGTCAGTTTCCAGGTAACCGAGGCGGTATGGGGTAATGAACAAGAAGGGTTGAGCCGCTTAAAAATCCCTGAAATGCTGGTGAATGATTTTGTCGACTATGGTCTGCACCCTTCTCTGATGGATGGGGCTTTACGCGCCCTAATGGGGATTGGTTTGACGAAACCGTCAAGTCAGCCTCAAATGTTACAGGTTCCCTTTGGGTTGGAACGGCTGGAGATATTTCAACCGCTGGAGGAAACCTGCTACGCCTATGCCCGAACGAGAAAAGCTGGGGCAAAGACAGAGATATCGGACGTGTCTATTCTTAACGAGGCCGGCCAGGAACTGGTCAGGCTGTCTGGGTTTGTCTCTCGACCGTTTGTCTATGAAACAGCGGCGGACAAGACGACCACTGAACTGCTCTATTATCGGCCGGTATGGCAGCCGACCGAATCACTGGACAAGCGCAGCCAGGAGGTGAACGATGTGGTGCTGTTCGATAGTCAGGGTCCAGTTGGCGAGCTGCTTCAGGCGGAGCTGGAACAACACGCCGGGGGGACGGTCATTTGGGTTTCCGCCGGTCCAACCTACCAAAATCTGAGTCCCGGACATTATCAGATCAATGTTGAACATGCCGCCGATTATGAGCATCTGTTTAGAGATTTACTGAGCCAGGGTTACACCCCAACGCATATCGTCCACCTCTGGTCTCGGTTGTCCAATAGCCACAGCCAGCCGATGGACAGCTTGAGCGAGGGCCTCTATTCGATCGTATATTTGACCCAGGCCATCACCCAGCTCATGCCCGAGGAAAAGGTGTGGTGTCTGTATGGCTTCTCAGCCGAAGCCGGACAAATACGGCCTGAGAGCGACATGGTGGCCGGTTTGGCCAGGTCATTAATCACCGTCAATCATCGCTTTGAGTTAGTGACTTTAAGCATTAGCGCCAGTCTTGCCGCGTTTGAAATAGCCGACATCCTTAGTCGTGAGTTGGGGGCTAGGGTCAGGGGTGGCACTGAAATCCGCTATAACGGTTCAGCTCGATTGGAGCGAAAAATTGTCAAGCTTGAAGCTGGGGAAACCGGCGATGAGGCCGCTTTGCTGATTAAGCCAAACGGGGTGTATGTGATTAGCGGCGGAGCCGGCGGATTGGGTCTCATCTTTGCCAAATATTTGGTTGAACAGTATCAGGCCAGATTAGTTCTGTTGGGCCGTTCGGAATTGGCGGAAGCCAAGGCAGCCCAGATTCAAAAATTAAGGTCAGTCGGGGCCGAGATTATCTATCTGCAAGTTGATGTCGCGAATCTGAATGCGCTGGAAGCAGCTCTCAAGCAGGCTAAAGAAAAATATGGCCCCATCGACGGGGTGATCCACAGTGCCGGAGTTGAAGCAAAGACGGATTTCATGGCAGCCAACCGCGCCAGTTTCGAAGCGACGTTACAGGCCAAAGTCCAGGGAGCCATAAACCTGGATCAGGCCACGGGCGATGAACCGCTCAGTTTGTTCCTGCTCTTTTCCTCGCTGTCCGCCTTGGTCGGTGACTTTGGGCAGGGGAGTTATGCGGCCGGCAATCGGTTCTTGGATAGCTTTGCGGTCGCCAGAGAGCGGCTGAGACAGCGTGGGCAGCGCAGTGGTCAGACGGTGGCCATCAACTGGCCTTACTGGACCGATGGAGGGTTAGGCCAGGATAAAACGCAATACGATGACAGCTTGAAACGCTTATACGTTGATTATGCCGGGTTGCGAGCGCTAACTATCGATGAAGGGTTGCTCGCTTTCGAAGCCATCCGCCGGTTCAAGAGCGAGCAGGTCATCGTGGCCGTGGGTGCGGTTGAGAAAGTCGATCAGGTCTTGCGAGTCGAGCAAGAAAGCGGTAGACCGCACCGGCCATCTTTAAACGGGGCCATCCCTGAGCGCTCAGAGCGTCTTCAAGATGATTTTTTAGAAAAAACAGCGGCGTATCTCATCCAGAAACTGGCGGAAACCATCAAATTGTCATCTCACCAGATCAGACGCGATGAACGGTTGGCGGTGTATGGGGTCGATTCCATGATGATGATGGAGATGAATAGCCTCTTGAGCCAACAATTTCCCGCACTCCCGGCAACACTCTTATTCGAATATGATACGATCGAGAAGTTGGCACGATATTTTGTTGAGAATCACCGCCAGATCCTGGCCGAGGTCTTAAAGTTTAAACCGGAAACAGCCACAATAAAGCGCGGCCAGCGTCAGACCGTGAAGCCGATCGGTCACCGATTCCTAGATAAAGCGGCTGGATCCGATTCTCGATTTCAATCCTCAGTTCGCAAGGATAACCGCGACGTAATCTCAGCTGATGTGGCCATTATCGGCCTCAGTGGGCGCTATCCCCAAGCTCAAACCCTGGCGGAATTTTGGCAGAATCTGAAGGCTGGCCGCGACTGCATCACCGAGGTTCCCGAGGATAGGTGGGATCATGCCCCCTTTTATGATGCAAACAAAGGCCAGGTGGGCCGAACCGCTTGCAAGTGGGGCGGCTTTATTGACGCTTATGATCGATTTGACCCCTTGTTTTTTAACATTTCTCCCCGCCAAGCCGAATGGATGGATCCGCAAGCCCGGCTCTTTTTGGAAATCGCCTGGGAGACTATCGAAGACGCGGGCTATACCCAGGTGCAACTCAAGAAACAGGCCCAAGCCTCAGGCCGAGAGGTCGGCGTCTATGTCGGGGTGATGCACCGTGATTATCCGTTTGTAACCAACAACCCCGAAGTAGCCGGCCTGCTGGCCTCGTCGAACACCTTCGCCTTGATTGCTAATCGGGTCTCCCATTTCTTTGATTTTCAAGGACCGAGTATGGTCGTGGATACGGCTTGTTCGGCTTCTTTGACGGCGATTACGCTGGCCTGCGATAGTATTCGCCGGCAAGAGTGTGATCTGGCCCTGGCCGGCGGGGTCAACCTGAGTCTGCACCCGGCCAAGTGGTTAGCCTACAGCCAGGGCCAGTTGTTGGGCAGTGAGGGTAAGAGCAAGAGCCTGGGTGATGGGGATGGCTATTTGCCCGGTGAAGGGGTAGGGGCGGTTTTACTGAAGCGATTAGACCAGGCCATCGCCGACAATGATCAAATTTATGCCGTGATCAAGGGTGGCTCGCTTAATCATGGAGGCAAAACTATCGGTTTGAGCACGCCTAATCCCAACGCGCAGGCCGACCTCATTCGCCAGACCTTTGCCAAAACCGGCATTGAGCCCCACACCATTAGCTCTGTCGAAGTGGCGGCGACAGGTTCTGCTCTGGGCGACCCGATCGAGATTGCGGGATTGAGCCAAGCCTTTCAAACTGCCAACAATAGTCAGAACCAACGGTGTCCGATTGGTTCGGTCAAATCGAACATCGGTCATTTGGAGGCGGCCTCAGGCATCTCGCAGTTGACCAAAGTGGTCTTGCAGCTCAAGCATCAAACCCTGGTACCCTCGATCAATGCCGATCCGGTCAATCCCCATCTCCAGTTGGAGCGAACGTCATTCTATATCCAAAACGAAGTGCAGACCTGGGAACGTCCTGAAATCGAGCAGGGAGGTAAACGCATTGAGATACCGCGTCGGGCCGCGATCAGCTCCTTTGGGGCGGGCGGCGCCAATGCCCATCTGGTGGTCGAGGAGTACCAGGAGGCAGGAGGCCGGCATCAGGAATTAGGCAGCAGGGAGTGGGGATCAGACGAACTGTATCTGATTGTGTTGTCGGCCCGGAATGAAGCACGGCTGCGGGTCTATGCCGCCAAGTTGCTTGATTTCTTGGAGAAGCAGACTGATGTTTCTCTGGCTGAGTTGGCTTACACCTTACAGGTCGGTCGAGAGGCGATGGCAGAGCGGTTGGCGGTTGTCGTCCGGGATCAAAACGATCTGAAAGCGGGGTTGATTGCTTACCGGCAAAATGTGGACGATGAAGCGCAGTCGATAGACCTCTTTATCGGGAACGTGGAGCAATCTAAAAAAGAGGCGACTATTTTCACAGAGGGGCAAGTCGGTCAAGAGATAGTCACGAGAAGTCTGGAAGCAAAGGAGTGGAAGAAATTGGCTGTCTTCTTGTGGGTCAAGGGGGTCGATATCCCTTGGGAGCAACTCTATGGTGTAGACCGCCCCAGGAGAGTTTCTCTACCAACTTATCCTTTTGAGCGTAAACGGTATTGGTTAGCCGATACCATTAAAACCGATCTCAATCTGCCCAGACCAGTCACGGTTGAACTGCCGCCAGCTCTTTCGGGAGACCCCACCGGCATCAAGGCGGAAGATGTCCGGAAGTACCTAATTCAAGTTCTGGCTCAAATTATCCAAATTCCTGAGGAAGATATCCAGTTGGATAAAGCGCTGTATGATTATGGCCTTGACTCAATCATTGGGATGCAACTTCGACGACAGATTGAAGCCACTTTTGACATCCATCTCACCGGCCGGGATCTGCTTGAGGCGGGGACGCTTCGATTGCTGGTCGAGTTGTTAGAAAAAAAGATTGCCCATGTCGCTTCAACACGAAACATAAGAATCGATGACCCCCCAAGCGAGGCTGATAGGCTCTCTCAAGACCAAGTGGACGTCTTAGAAAAGTTCAAAGCGCCTGAGACCCACTCAAAAATTGAAACAACTCATCCTCAACCTGTTAAAAGGGCCTTGTCGGAAGGACAAAAAGGGTTGTGGCTCTTGCAAAAGCTGACGCCGGAGATGAGCGCCTACAACGTACCCCTCGCCATACACATTCGGCAGCCGCTTCAGCCCGCGCTTTGGCAAAAAGCTTGTCACGGCCTGGTAGTCCACTATCCTATTTTGCAAACCGTCATCCCAGAAGAAGACGGCCGGCCGGTTCAGGTCATCGATCCTACCCAACCCCTCTGGTTCGAGCTTGAAGATGTGGAACATCTGCCGGAGGCCGAGGTCATTCCCTATCTGAAAACCAAAGCCCAAGCGCCGTTTGATCTGCAGACCGGGCCATTATGGCGCGTCCAGCTTTTTACCCGCTCAGAAACAGAATACATCCTGCTTGTGACGGTTCATCATATCATCGTCGATGGCACCTCGATGCTCGGCTTGCTCAAGATCTTGTGGCAACTTTATCAAGCTCTGGCTGAAGGGAGAGAAGCCCATCTCGCCCCGGTTGAAGGCTCATACGACGACTTTGTGACCTGGGAACAAGAGTTGCTGGCCAGCGAAGCGGGTGACCGGCAACTGGCCTATTGGCAACAGCAGCTCTCTGGTGAGATTTCCCATTTGTCATTACCTCTGGACCGACCCCAACCACCCGTCCAAAGCTTTAAGGGCGAGCTCGTGCAAGCGCAACTCGACCCGGACTTGACCCGGCACGTGCGCGCCTTGGCTAAAGCGAACCAGGTCAATAAGGCTACCCTGTTGCTGGCCATCTTCAAGGTGCTCCTTTATCGCTACACCGGCCAGGCTGATATTCTGATTGGTACACCCACAGCTGGGCGGCCTCAACAGCGGTTTGAGGAAACGATCGGTTTCTTCATTAATATGGTGGTCATTCGCAGCCAGGTAGATGGGGCCGTCGCCTTCCTTGACTATTTGAAACACCTTCAGATGATCGTCGTCGATGCCCTCGATCATAGTGCTTATCCCCTTTCCCGGTTAGTCGCGGATCTGGGTATCAAACCCGATTCGGCTATGTCGCCGCTATTTCAGGTGTCATTTGCCTTTCAAAACTTCATTCAAGCCGCCGACCTACAGGCCCCTGAAGTATTCGACCCGGATCGTTTGCCCTTTGAATTGCTTGACGAGATTCATCAAGCCGGCGAGTTTGATCTGGCGTTGGAAATATTTGAAGCCGAGGAGAGCTATCACCTGCACTTGAAATACAATCCAGACCTTTTTGAGCCATCAACCATCGAGCGGATGCTGGGCCATTACACCCAGTTGGTGACTGAGATTGTAGCTGCGCCTGATAAAGCCATCTCAGGCTATGATCTGTTATCTGACGACGAAAGACACCAGATCCTGCTTGAGTGGAACGCCACTCAAGCTGAATATCCCCAGGATCAATGCATCCATCATCTGTTTGAGGCCCAGGTCGAGCGTACCCCAGACGCCGTGGCTGTGGTCTTTGACGATAGGCCATTGACCTATGGCGAGCTAAACCGGCGGGCCAATCAACTGGCTCATTACCTTATTTCCTTGGGGGTCGGGCCAGAGAGTTTGGTCGGGATTTGTCTGGAGCGTTCACTGGCGATGGTCATCGGCATTTGCGGCATTTTGAAGGCTGGCGGCGCCTATGTTCCCCTTGACCCCACTTATCCCGCCGAGCGATTGCGCTTTATGCTTGATGATGCTCAAGTCCCCGTCTTGCTGACCCAACATCATCTGCTAGATAACCTGCCAGACCATCAAACCCCTGTCATTTGTTTAGTTACGGATTGGGCG
>JAGRBY010000270.1 GCA_020433835.1 Anaerolineae bacterium
ATGATTGTGGTGTCAATGCTATAGTCAATTTGTGATCATGTATGAAGTAGCTGATGCTCCTAAAATGGCATCTGTTCGCGTTTTGTTGTTTTGTCAGGTAACTTTTGCGTTAATACAGTGATAGGATTTCCGGAAGAAAGCTGTTTTACGAGTAAGTTTGTAGCTGCTAAAATATACTTCCTAATCACTATAAATCGAGTTGTTGATATTAATAGAGATATAAGTGATGTCATCCTTTGAAGAACAAGTTAAACAATTGACTATCCATGATCTTTATACTATTCAAACGTAGTATGATGCAGCTATGGATACAGAACATGGCTCGGGGGAACACTGGCTCCTCATTACGGCGCTTAATCAAAAAGGGTTTCATGTGAGGAGTGTCGAACAAGCTATTGATACAGCCGAGCGTATTATTATCTTGTGGCGTCAACTTAACGGCTAGTTGGAATTTAATTGATATAAAGGCGAGAATAGAGGGATCCTATAATGGCTTATATTCCTGATCCAGGAGATATCATAAAAATGCACGCGTGGCATGGGGTCGTTTTAAAAGTATTCTGTAATGATCAAGGGCAGGACACCGTGCTTCAAGTGCAGACGGTTCGAAATGTATTTCGGGGTTATCCACCTGAGTTTATTGAATTGAATGCTGCTCCCGATGCTGTCTCTCCGGCAACAAGAGCCGATTTGGAGGCCGAGATTCAATATTTGCAGCAAATGCGAGAAATTGGTTTGCAGCAGATGTTGGATAGTATTCGGGTTGAAGCGGTTAAAAATTAGCGATTATAAGTCTAACGCAACTCCGGATCAATAATCCAGCCCTCATTGGGGTTGCAGTTGGTGGGAATACCGTAGCCGGCGTCCGCTTGGGTGTAGGCCCAAGCCGCCTGGATAGCACACAGCAGCGCGTCGAGACCGTCGGCGGTGGGGTCTTTGATGAATTGAATAGCTAGGTCGTTATTCATCTCAAGACGCAGACCATAGTATTCTTGCAACTCAGAGGAACATACTCTGTCGATGAGTTCGCTACGGGCATCTTCTTGGTCTGAGGTCTGTTTGGAGGGGGAGTCATTTTTGTAGCTGCGTTTGCCGAGCCATTTGCGGGCAACCAAAGCGGGATAGGCTTCAAGGGCAATTCGATTATCGTCAGTAGGATGGCAAGGCAGGATGCTTAGCCCGGCCCGCAATAAACGGGGCGCACCTTTAAAAAACATCTTGCCAACGGGGACGCCGTGCAGCATCATTGGGCTGAGCGATTTGGCTTTAGCATCGGTGATGCGAAGATGGTGTTTGTCGCCCACAGGTCGAGCTTGCCGGTAGGCGTTGAAAAGGTCCTCAAATTCGTCCTGACTCATCAGGGCTACGTGCTCTACATAGCCGGCCCAGGTTGTCGGCCAGCCTAAATTATCGATCAACTTTTGTGGCTGGCCAAAAGGAAAATCAAAGCCTGCAATCCACGGACCTCGGCGTTTGAGAAAAACTTCAAACTCATTCAGACTGGCGATGGTGAGGAAACGATTGGGGATTAAAACCGTGTTGTCTAGATGGCAAAGTAGGCAGGTAATTGGTTTACGCCGACTGGGCGCACTGGTGAAATCAAGCCCGTAGATATCCATACGTGGTCCTTTCAATTAAACCTAGGAATTACGCACTTGAAACTTATAATATAAACTAAGATAAATTTTGAAAAACGTTTGTTGTGTCCAAATTTTTTACTGCATGTGCTTAACGGCAACGACTCTGTCTGATTGCTTCGGCAGCGGCGAGAACTCGCTCTCCATAATTGGCCATAGAAAGCCCACTACACCAAAACCAAATAAAATGCCGGTTATCAGGCGCAGCAGCGAATTGAGCGACCCGAACATGTCATCGGCATAAAATTCGGGCGGGAAAGCATGAAATGTGAGCCAGGCTGCCCAGGCGTTGGTTTGTCGAAATTGTAAACGTAGCGCATCGTTGATAAGGTGAGTGGTGCCGTCGAGAGCCATCGGCAGAATAAAAAGGAAGAAAAGCCACCAGGGCATCGGCGGCCAACGATAACCCCATTCGCGCAGCAGGGCGTAGATGAGGCCGAAGATAAAGATCGACATATACATGCCTATCATCCGGTCCGACCAGGCTACTTTCCAACCCATATCAACTGTGCCGATGAATTGTCGCCGTACCAACTCATTGCTGATTTCCGGCACAGTGCGGCCCCAGGCGGCGGCAATTTGAGCCTGGGTGTAACTGAACTGCGGCCCGAACAGAAACCACGATCGCTCCGGCAGTTGATGACAGAAGAAGCTATATACAAAATAGATGGCTCGACCCGGCCATGTTAACCCCAGCCCCATAAAAATGGGGGCCAACCACGGCAGCGTTACAAAGATACCCCACGCGGCGTTAAAACCAAATAACCAATGATTTTCTAGCCAGCGATTAATTTTGTCACCAAACGATGTTTTTGTTGAGGTTGACGAAACCGGCGGTGTCATGATTTCCGGATTATTCATAAAAATTTTCCACGGATGTAGTTTGATTATGTACTGGATATCATAGCGGCAATAAAGGGGTGTGTCAATAGAAGTAAAAAACCTCGGAGGTCTATCAAGCCTCCGAGGTTTTGCATTTAGCCGTATCCCTCGTCACGAAGAGCCTCAAGATCGGCATCGACCATCAGTTTAACCAGACCGGAGAAATCGACTGTCGGCTCCCAGCCTAATTTGTTATGGGCTTTACTCGCATCGCCTATCAACAAATCGACCTCTGCTGGGCGGTAAAATTTTTCATCAATTACTACATAGTCTTCATAATTTAGCCCTAAATGGCTAAAAGCTACTTCGCACAATTCACGCACCGAGTGCGTTTCGCCGGTTGAAACCACGTAGTCATCCGGCTCATCTTGTTGCAGCATCAGCCACATAGCTCGCACGTAATCGCCGGCGTAGCCCCAATCGCGCTGGGCCTCCAGGTTGCCCAAACGAAGTTCATTCTGCAAGCCAAGCTTGATACGAGCGGCGGCGTGAGTAACTTTGTGGGTTACAAATTCCAACCCTCGGCGCGGCGACTCATGATTAAAGAGGATGCCCGAACAGGCATATAGATTGTAGCTTTCCCGATAGTTGACGGTAATCCAGTGGCCATACACTTTCGCTACCCCATAAGGGCTGCGAGGGTAGAAAGGTGTGGTCTCCTTTTGGGGTACCTCCATTACTTTACCAAACATTTCACTAGAGGATGCCTGGTAAAAACGAATATCCGGATTGACGATACGAATAGCATCGAGCATGCGGGTAACACCCAAAGCGGTGAACTCGCCGGTGAGCACCGGCTGTCGCCACGAAGTGGGTACAAATGATTGAGCAGCTAAGTTGTAGACCTCTTCCGGGTCATACTCGCGCAAAATGTCGATCAGTGACATTTGGTCGAGCAAGTCACCCTGCACAATCTCCAGTGCTTCCAAATCTT
Source organism: Anaerolineae bacterium (assembly GCA_020433835.1). Next base: position 3,454 of record JAGRBY010000270.1, read on the forward strand.
GCAGATGGGCAATCCGGTCAAAGTTAACAGTACTGCTGCGGCGCACCATCCCAATAACTTGATAGCCTTGTTCTAACAGAAATTCGGCCAGGTACGATCCATCCTGGCCGGTGATGCCGGTAATTAAGGCTTTTTTACGACTCATGATTTATCTCCAATTTTTTATGTTCTCGATTTACTTCTTCTCGCCAATAATTGAGCACTCGCAGCAAACTGTCTTCGAACCGATAGTATGGCTGCCAGCCTGTTTGCGAACACAATTTACTATTATCGGCGTAAATGAGCGGAATATCCGAGGGGCGCATCCGGTTCGGGTTAGGCACAACGTCGATGTGAATGTTAGAGTAGCTAAGCAATACATCCAAAAGGTATTGAATAGAGTAAGCCCGCCCCGTGCCTACATTATAAGCTTCTCCGGCTTGACCATGCGCAACCAACAGCGCATAAGCCCGGGTTACATCGTTGACATCCGTAAAGTCGCGCTGGGCTTCCAAATTCCCCACGCGGATAACCGGCTCATTTATGCCGGCCTCTACCTGGGCGATCTGTTTAGCGAAGGAAGCTGCCACAAAAAAGGGGCTTTGCCGTGGCCCAATATGATTGAAAGCGCGTGCGCGAATAACGTCGATGCCGTGGCTGAGGTGGTATTGCAAGGCCAGCAAATCTTGGGCTACCTTGCTGACACCATAGGGATTATGGGGGCAAAGTGGGGTGTTTTCCCTAACGGGGAGCTGATTTTCGGAGATACGCCCATAAACTTCATTCGATGTGGAGACCAATAGGCGAGCTTTAGATTGATACTTCACCATCGCCTCTAAGATGTTTAGTTGGGGGCGAATGTTATTTTCCATCGTCTCCCACGGCTTGTCCCAGGCCAGAGGCACAAAAGCCTGGCCCGCCAGATGGTAGATAACATCCGGCTGAACATCGTCGATGAGCCGGGCGACTGCGTCCGGCTCGCGCAAATCGGTGGTGAAGAGGGTGATCGGCCGGTTGAGGTAGCTCAGTTTTTTGGTGCTATTTCGAGCAACGCCCAGCACTTCATCACCCTGATCAAGCAATATTTGGGCCAAATGCCCGCCGGCAAAACCGGTAATGCCTGTTATTAGCGCTCGCACGCCTGTCTCCTTCATGTAGATACCCTAATTATGGCCGGGTCAGAATTATAGTCTACTTCATTTTAACCGCAAAGCAGTATCAAGCGCAATAAACTCTCGCCTTCGATAGTGGCAACGCGAATAAACCGCACCTTAAAAAAATAACTGCCAACTAGACAGGTGGGTGAAAGTGGGTTATAATGTGGTAAGTTGTGGGGGAAAGTGGGGGAAAATGGGTGATAGAACACTTGTTCTATCCCTAAAATGGGGGAAAATGCCCCACTGACCCACAGGGCGCGCTATGTTTTTAGGTGAATATGAACACACAATTGACGATAAAGGGCGATTGACCATCCCCGCTAAGTTTCGCGACGAACTTGAGAGTGGGATAGTCATTACGCGCGGCTTGGATGGCTGTCTCTGGGCGTACCCTCGGGGTGAATGGGAAAAGGTAACCGAGAAAATTGCCCAACTGCCTTCAACCGATCAAGCCGTACGTAATTTCGTCCGTTTTTTCTTCTCTAGTGCCTTCGACTCCATTCCCGATCGTCAAGGCCGAGTGCTGATCCCCCAAAATTTACGTGATTATGCCGGTATTAGTAACGAAACGGCTGTTATCGGGGTGATGAACCGCATAGAGCTGTGGAACCCCACCAAGTGGTCCGATATCTTCACGAAAGTTCAAGAAGATCCTGAGGCCATCGTGTCGCAACTGCAAGATTTAGGAATTAACTTCTAGAGCATGCATGATAAAAACCCTTGTTCTCTAGAGGTTGTAGCCCACGAGTGTCGAGAAAAAAATGCATATCCCTGTTCTTTTACAAGAGGTTCTTGACGCTCTACAGCCAAAACCGGGCGGTATTTATATCGATGGCACGGTTGGTGCCGGTGGGCACGCAGAGGCTATATTACGGGCCTCGGCACCCGCTGGGCAGCTTTTTGGCTTTGATCAGGATGAGCATGCGCTTAAGATTGCGCGTCGTCAATTGGCTGAGTTTGATGCGAGAGTGCACCTCCATCATTCTAATTTTGATCAATTAAGCGATGTGGTTCAGCGCTACCACATTCCACCCGCCGACGGAATTTTGCTCGACATAGGCGTCTCGTCGATGCAGCTTGATCAGTCGGAGCGCGGCTTCTCATTTCAAGCCGATGGGCCGCTCGATATGCGGATGGATACCTCGGCTCAAGAATCGGCGGCTGATTTGGTCAATCACCTGCCGGAAGATGAATTGGCCAACCTGATTTACCAGTACGGCGAAGAACCGCGCAGCCGACGCATCGCCAGAGCCATTGTCAAAGCCAGACCGATTACCCATACGCTCCAACTGGCCGAGATTGTCGCCAAGGCCGCTGGAGGGCGGCAGAGTGGCCGCAGAAAAATTCATCCGGCTACTCGCACCTTTCAAGCCCTGCGTGTTGCTGTTAACAAAGAGCTTGATGTGTTAGAGCGGGTTCTGCCCCAAGCCCTGGCAAGTTTGAAGCCAGGCGGTCGGCTGGCTGTTATCAGTTTTAATTCTTTAGAAGACCGTATTGTAAAACAATATTTTAAACGTGAATCACAGGATTGTATTTGTCCACCCGACCAACTTTTTTGTACGTGTAGACATAAAGCTATTGTCATTATTATAACAAAAAAGCCTGTAACGCCTAGTTCAGCCGAAATAGATGCTAATCCAAGAGCCCGTAGCGCAAAGCTACGGGTTGTTGAGTTAATAAAGGAATAATATTATGTCAAGTAATACCATGATCAGCCTTCGACCTGAAAACGTAATACGCCAACTACCCTGGCGATTTGGGAGTAAAGCCGCCCTGGGTTTTATTCTTATCTTAGCGATTTTTAGTTTAGTGGGTTGGTTGTACTTGACAAATGCCAGCACTGTAACCGCGACAAGTTACCGCATCGACGAACTGCGCTTTGAGCTGGATCAAATCCGTAATCAAAACGCAACGTTGATCTTGGAGATTGCCGAAATGGAGGCGCTCGATCGGGTTGAAGCCAGAGCCACCGAGATGGGTTATAGCCCGGCCACCGATATACAATATTTAACCGTTGATAATTATCCGGTCTCAACAGAATCCGTTGGAGAGGCTGCTCAAGTGATCTATATCGAAAATAGTGTTGATGATTATATTGATAATGTTGAGCAACCAAGCTGGTGGCAGCAAAAGCTGGATACCATGGCGGCCTGGCTTGAAGGTCGGGATGTTGACCCATTAACTCAGTAGAAATCAGGAAAATTGTTGTAAAGGTAAATTGATAGTCGGATAGTAATCCGGACCTGAAATTACCATTTCCTAGTTACCCAATTACGCATCTTATGGAACAGGCAAAGTATCGAGTTTATACCGTTATGGCCATTATGTCTGCTGCCGGCTTTGTGTTAATCGGACAACTGGTGCGCTGGCAAGTTATTGAGCATCACCGTTTTGTGGCCTGGGCCGAAGCCGAGCATCAGGACGAATTGGTGATTCCGGCCCGCCGGGGCGAAATTCGCGATGCGACCGGCCATATGCTGGCTACGGATCTCATCGAGTACGATATTTCGGCCAGCCCCAAAATTATCACCAATCCTGAAGCCACTGCCGACCGGCTGGCTCCCGTACTTGATATGCCGCGTAATGAGATTTTACAGATTTTAACATCTGATGAGTTATGGGAGCCTATCAAAAATAAGGTTCCTCAATCGGTGGGGGAAACGATTTTGGGCTGGGATATTGTGGGCCTACAGGCCGAGGCCCGTTCGGTGCGGGTTTATCCAGAAGGGCGCATGGCGGCTCACTTGTTGGGGTTTGTCAACAACAACGGCAACGGTTTTTATGGCGTAGAAGGGTACTACGACAATATGTTGAACGGTAGCCCCGGCTTACAAGCGGGCGAACGCAGCCCCTTTGGCGAACTTATTCCGTTGGGTGTTAGCCGTTTTGTTCCGCCAGAGAGCGGCCCCACGCTGTATCTTACAATTGATCGTGGCGTGCAGTATGTTGCCGAAAAAGAACTTGAAGATGCCGTCAACCAGTATGGGGCGCAGAGCGGTTCGGTGGTTGTCATCCAACCCAAAACCGGCGCTATTTTGGCTCTTGCCGGCTTTCCCAACTACGACCCCAACAACTACGGCGTAAGTAACGAATATCTTTTTTCAAACCCGACAGTCAGTGAGCAGTATGAACCGGGGTCGGTTTTTAAGATTATCACCATGGCCGCCGGTCTGGATGCCGGAGTCGTTGGTCATATGGGAACTATCTACGATGGGGGCGCTATCGAGGTAGGCGGCCGGGTTATCTACAACTGGGATCGCCAGAGCCACGGCGAGGTTGACATGACCGATGTTCTGGCCAAAAGCCTCAACGTTGGTGTCGCTCAGATTGCTGTTGCTCTGGGGAAAGATCGATTTTACACCTACCTCCGGCGTTTTGGTTTCGGCCAATTAACCGAAGTTGATTTAAGCAATGAGGGGCCAGGTACCCTTAAAACGCCTAAAGATGCCAATTGGCACGAGAGCGATTTAGGGACCAATTCGTTTGGTCAAGGGATTGCCGTAACCCCGGTGCAAATTGCAGCGGCGGTCGGTGCGGTTGCTAATGAGGGGCTATTGATGAAGCCCTACATTGTGCAGCGTATTGTTGATAACGACCGGCAGGTTGAGGTGCAGCCAACAGTTATTCGGCGTGCTGTTTCGGCCGAAACGGCTGAGAAGTTGACCGATATGCTGGTTGACGCGATGGAACGAGCTGGTTCACCGGCCCGGTTGCCAGGTTATCGTGTAGCCGGCAAAACCGGTACGGCCGAAATTCCCGTACCGGGTGGTTATCATCCCACGTTGACGTTAGCATCATTTGCCGGCTATTTGCCCGCCGATGATCCGCAATTGCTCATTTTGGTGATTATCGACCGGCCAACGACATCGCGGTGGGGAAGTGAAACGGCTGCGCCGACTTTTAAACGCATCGCCGAGCAGTTGGTTATGTTGCTCAATATTCTGCCGGACGATGTGCGCCAAGCGGATATGGATATCGATCCGCAGTTGTCGTTAAACGACGAAAATTAACTGTGATGTTTACTGTACTCAGTTCTGGGCCTGGTTTAAAGCAATTGGCCAAGGAACACGTGGTTGAAGAAGTTAAAGTCTTATGATTTTAGCCGACGTCTTTGAAGCCTTAACCGGATATCGCGTTGATGCACCGCAGCCCATCGAGCAAGTGGTGATCGACTCGCGTGAAGCAAAAGCAGGCTCGCTGTTTGTGGCACTGCCCGGTGAGCAGACCGACGGCCATAATTTTGTCGCCAATGCCTTTCAGCAAGGGGCGATAGCCGCCATCGTCCAGCAGTCAATAGAGGCTTGCGGCCCTGAACGAACAGTTCAGGTGGGGCAGTTTGATGCGGCCCAGCCACTGCCTACGCCGCCCATCTGTTTTCAGGTAGCAGATAGTATGCTGGCTCTACAGCAGTTATCGGCTTTTTGGCGAAATCGGTTTCAACCCCGTGTCATTGGAATTACCGGCAGCGTGGGAAAAAGTACCACCAAAGAGTT
>JAGRBY010000271.1 GCA_020433835.1 Anaerolineae bacterium
ACGAAAATTGTCTCGACTCCGGTTTCTTTGAGGGCGGCAATGACGTAACGGCCCAGAAAGCCGTCGCCGCCGGTGACCATGATGCGTTTGGTAGTTAAATCCATAATTTTGCCCCATTTCTTTTGGTTATAACGATGTGGTGGAGAAGTAATCCCATTCGCTGGCCAATACTAACGAGTTGATTTATCCAGGTTTTCTTTTCCACGGCAGAAAGTATAAACGGCTTCGAGCTTTTGAGCAATCCAGGAAAATAAAGGTTTCAAGATGATCGTAATTTGCTACGGAGCAAATCATAATGCAAACGCATCCAGGTTACTCCTGTGGGGCCGAGTGAAAGCGCCAGCAAATGAGGCAAAATGTGTAAGGAAGGAGAAAAGCTGCGGAGTGTTAATCGGCCAAAATGTTTCGCTTTCGACCAATGCGCCGAGCGGGCCTGGCGCAGCGTCTCGGCCAGGTAAACTGCGGTCTGTTCAGCCTGAAAACGGTGGGGAATTTGGGGGTTGCCATAGCGCCGGGCTACGGTTTCGATCTCCTGAATGCGCCGCAAGGTGGCCTGGGTGGTCTTGGCCTGGGCATGAAAGCGTTCCCTGGCCAGGGTTAGGGGGACATAATGTAAGTGGTATTTTTGTGACACCCTAAGCCAGAATTCATAGTCCAGGCAATATCTGAGAGTCTCGTCTAGTAGGCCAACCTCGCCGAGCAGTTCGGCTCGCCAAAAAGCAGCGGGTTGGACAATGAAATCACCTTGACTGACCAAATCTCGAAAATTGGCAGGTTTGACATTTCCCCGGCGGCCGTAAGCGCGACCAGCCTCGTCAACAGCTTCGGCGTCGCCATAGAGAAACTTGGCATCAGGGTGGTGGCTAAAGAAATTGGCTACCTGTAACAGCGTATCCGGCATAAATTCGTCATCGGCGTTGAGCCAACAAACGATTTCGCCGGTTGCCAGTTTGAAGCCTTTGTTAATAGCCTCTGCTTGTCCCTGATCCGCTTCCGAAATCCAGCTCAGATGCGTTTGATAGTTGGTGAGGATATCTAGGGTGCCATCTGTTGACCCGCCATCAACGACAATGTACTCAAGTTGAGGATAGTTTTGGTTCAGCACACTTTGAATTGTACGCTCAATGAATTGAGCCTGATTAAAGGATGGTGTGATGACAGAGATTTTTAAGGATTGAGACGTCGCATTCATAGGACATAATAAGTGATCACCCGACGAAAAACACTGGCAACAGTTCGATTGACGAGTTTGAAGACTAACCGGATCTGGCCCCAGACCTCCGGCACCCGGCCCGGTCTGATCTTGAGCAGTTCGATAAAATAGCGACCGGCCCGGAGCGGTTGTCTCCGGTTCAGGGCATGAACACTCTTATGGAAGTTGAAATATATTCGGCGTAGGTGGATGATATTGACCGGAATCGTTTGCCCCCGTAACATCTTTTCGGCAAAAGCAATGTACGTTTGGTGTAACTCTTTTTGTTGTTCGTACGCCGCGATTCCGGCAAAGCGCATGATTAGGTCATAAATGCCCCATTTCAGGGTACTCAATTCCGACTCACTCAGATGATAAGGCAACTGATCTTTATCTAGCAAGTCTAACCACAACTCCAGATCCTGTAGACTGTAGCCCTGTTGGATGGCCATAGCTGTGGAGTTGGCCCCATAACTGAGGCGGTATGTACCTAAACGGCGGGCAATAAAGCCTACGGGATAGTTGGCCGTAATCCGTACCCACATTTCCCAGTCGGAGTGGAGTTTCATCTGCTCGACCACGCCGCCTAACTTATCATAACATTCTTTCCGCACAAACACGGTCGGGGCGCGCATGACACATCGTTTTAGCAACGTGGGTAAAAAGGTTTCCCGAGAGAGAATGCGAGAATGGCGAAACAACATCTCGGGCTCGCGGTGACCTTCCGGGTGGAGCAACGTTAGACCAGAGAAAACTAGCCCTATGTCAGGATGTTGCTGAAAATAATCAACCACAGTTTCCAGTTGTTCAGTCGAAAAAAAATCATCGGCGTCGAGTTTGGTAACAAGTTCACCCTGGCAGAGACTCAGGGCTATATTCCAGGTTGGCGATATACCCAGGTTGCGGGCATTATAATGAATTTTGACTTGTGGATGATTTTCATATTGAGAGAGCAATTGAGCCGTTTCGTCAGTGGAGCCGTCATCTATGACGATAAGTTCAAAGTTTTGATAGGTTTGCTTTAGCACGCTTTCAATTGCTTGAGTCACAAAGCAACTACAGTTGTACGTTTGAATAAAAACGCTGACTAAAGGATAGGGCCGTTTAATCTGGTTCATGGCGGCTCGCCTCCTGGTCGGCGATATTGCCGAAATTAATTCTCGTAGCTCCGCTGGCTGTACCACGCGGAATCCTAGAATGAAGACAACGTAAATGAGACTCCCCAGCACCGCTTGCCAGTATAACCCCGTTACGGGCAAGTAGCCAATTACGATTATTACAATTAGGGCTGCTAAAAGGGGGGTGAATAAAATACGGCTCAATTTGAGCGGTTTTAGCTGCGTCCTGAGTTGGCTGGCATATAACAGGACTAAACAGAATTCGGCCGCAATAGCGGAAATGGCTGCACCTATAAGGCCATAGACGGGGATCAGCCAGAAATTCAGGGCAATATTCGCCGTGACCGATAAGACCAGTCCCCAGACCGCTGGTTTTTCCCGGTTAATTGTTAAGAGGTAATATCTCAGAAATTCCGAAATAGCAGCCAATGGCGCTACCCAGATGAGCAGTGGCAGCACTATCGCCGCCGGGGTAAAGTCGGCTCCGTACAGCAGCGGTATAAGCTGAGAAGCGATCAGGCTGAGACCGGCTGCTGCCGGTACGGCAATAATCACCAGGTATTTCAGCACCATTTCGCCGGTATGCGGCACATTGGCCGGGTCTCGCGCATATTGGCGGCTGAGGGCCGGAAATAAAGCGGCATTAATTGAGTTAGGGATAACCATAATGCCGATAATCAGGGCATATGCTGCACCGTACCAGCCGACCATCTGCTCCGGCCAGAACCAGGCCAGGATAATCAAATCTATCCGTGAGGACCAACTAAGTAGTAATTTAATAAGACCAAACGGTAGCGAGGCGTGGAGAAAACCTGGCCACAGCCTCGGCTTGATCTGCCACTGCAGGTTTGCCCTGTATTTCGCCAGTAATCGCCAGGCTAGCCAGATAGACACCAATACATTTAACAGCCGAGCCAGAATAACCCCGGTTATATGCCAGCCAAACCATAAAAAAATAAAGCCCGTACCGACGAAAACCAGCAGGCCAATGACGATGGCCAGGGTTGACAGATCAAAGCGCTCATGGGCCTGGAGCACGGCGTCGAGCGGATCATGAATGGCATATAATAGTAAAATCTGGCTGGCCAGGAAGGCTTGTAACAGAAATATCGGGTCGTAATTAAGTACCCAAACCGTACCCAAAATCAGCACCATACTGACCAGTGCCAAGAGAACCCGGATGATAATAATATTGGCCGCGATATATTGGCTGCCGGGCTGTTTCTGAGCGATTTCACGGATCGCTAGTAACCCTAGCCCGGCATCGGCCAGCATTGAGTAGACAACTACATACGACCAGATGAGAGTGTAACGCCCGTAATCCTCATCGCCCAGATAGCGGACGATAAAGATGGTGAAAATAAAGGCAATTAGCTTAATGCTTAGTTTGCCAAAGGCGCTAAAAAATGAGTTTCGAGCGATAGTGGGGAGAAAACTTTCCAAAGGTAGTCGACTTTCTTGGCCGCAAATTTTTTATTGCTGGTCGAGTATATGATAAATCTTTTGCACGTTAGCGCAAAAGCAGCCCTGGGACTTATGCTGGAGGTGAGTTCCTTGTTGACTGGTCAAAGCGAGATAACTCTGGTAATATACTAATTGTTCAAACAAGTAGTGGTAGATGACAACGCATCCTTCGATACGACCTTTGCTATGATCTACTCAGGGTGCTGGCTGTTGAAATATGCAAAATCAGTTAGTAGCTTTGGGGGATAAGGTATTGCCATGAGAAAATTAAACCTGCCACTTGCGGGTCTTGTCTATTTTGCCATCTTGTTATTATGGTTTGGGCATGTTTCGATAGTTTTCGCCCAGCCTCAAGCGCCTATACAAGATTCGGCCTGGTTACCCCAATCTCGGTTGTTCCACGAAACAGATCATTTGAGCCTGGTCAGCAGCAACGTTATCACGGTCTATCTGCCTATGGTTTATGGACCGCCGCCTCCTAGAAAAGGAGTGGGTGCGCCTGTCTCACCTGCATGCGTTGACCAGCAAACTTTGCAGGCTTCGTGGTACTTGAATTGGCGCATTAATCCTGATCCCACTTGTGGAGCTGAAAATGCTAACAAATTTGTACCCAGAATTTCCGGTGTTTTCGATGAGGGTACTCTCGCCCAGGCTGTTACCAATGCTCAAGCTTCGGGTTGGCTGATCGGTTTTAGTGAACCTAACCTACCCTGGCAAGGTAATCTGTCGCCAACACAAGGGGCAGTTTTATGGCGGCAAATTGAAAATGCAGCGATTCCTGCCGGCGTAAAATTGGTTTCACCGTCGCCTAATCAATATGACCCGGGTCAGAGTGATCCCTATGGCCACCAGTGGACCTGGGCGATGGTTGACGCCTATAAAGCTCTGTATGGTCCCAAGCCGCATTTTGATGCCCTTGGCTGGAACATCTACAAGCGAACGCCCACCGAAATTCAGACCTACCTAAATGCTCGGCGCAATGAGGCGCTGGCTCGAGGCTACAATGTACCTTTTTGGATTTTAGAATACGGAGGGGAGTGTTGGAACAGCAGTAAAAATGGCAATACGAGTGTTATGACCTCGATAACCCCTTGGTTTGAGACGACACCCTGGATTGACCGCTATGCCTGGTTTGCCAACCGGATTACCGGCGCAGAACCTTACGCTCCTGGTTGGCAGAGCTGCTCATTGATTAATCCCAGTACCGGCGCTCCCACTTCGCTCGGGCAAATTTATGTCGGTTATTATTAACCATTGCCGGGATCAAATGTGGTGGTACGAAGGGTTAAGCTAGCCATTTTTCTCGCCAACCGGCCTTTAATGGTGCGCAGCCTTGAGATGCCGGTAGTTCCCAAGAAGAGGTACAGTAACGACTGGAGCGCTTTAGGGCGCAATAACCCCCGCTTGGGCAAAGAAGGCCAACTTTCGGCCAGGAAATGCCAGCCCTGTCTCCAATTTTGAAATTTGATTTGTTCCAGGTTTTGATACAGGTTAAGATATGCTTTTAGTGCTTGTTCAACGGGCGAGTCGCCCAGACAAGCCGTGAATCGGGCAATTGTTTGTCGAGCTTCTGGATATTCTCTAAATGCCTGATGCCAGGGGCGAGTTGCGGTTTCAACAATGGGAAAAACGAAATCTGCCGTTTCATCAGTTGTCGGGCTTTTCTTATTAAAAGCTTGGGCCAGGTAGGTTTTAGCCGCTGCTACCTGATCGGTTCGGGCGAATTCAACTGCGCCTAACAGGTAGGCCCAGAATAACGCATCGGCCTGGTAGGCTTGTAACTGATTGTCAGGTCCAGACGTACTCTCTTGCAGGATGGGGATGATCTCCGGCCAAAAATGGTCACTTTTTTCAACCGACTTTGTGCCCGTAGTAATCCGAAAGTTACCCCAGATCGCCGGAACCTGGGCAACTTGATAACGTTGGGCCATCCTCAACACAAATTCCCAGTCTAGCGTGTAATGTAGCTCCGGGCGCACCCCTCCACTTTTAATAATAATTTGCCGCCGAAAAAACATCCCGGCGTTAGGAATGATATTGCTGTACAATAATTTTTCGAGCGAAAATGGCGGTGGGTAATGCGTCTGAATAACATCCCCATTCTCATCAATGAAGTTAAAGCCGCCATAAACCAGGCTGACGGTCGGGTGCGCCTGTAAAAAATTGATCGCGGCTGATACGGCCCCGGCTTGATAGGTATCGTCGGCATTAAGCCAGCCAATAAAATCCCCTTTAGCTTGTTGAAAACCCTTGTTCAATGCATCGGCCTGGCCCTCATCAGGTTCTGAAACCCAGTTGAGTTTGTGATCGTATTTTTTTAGGATTTTCAACGTAGGGTCAGTTGAGCCGCCATCTATGACAATATGCTCGATATTAGGATAATCTTGGGCCAAAACAGAGGCAATTGCCATTTCTATATAATCAGCCGAATTGTAAGAAGGGGTGATGATAGAAACAAGCGGTAAGCCATTAGCCAACATCATTCACCTGAACCTGCTTAAATTGAGGGTGAGGTAACATATTTACAAAACACTTTGATATACTTCGATAGTTTGCCGAGCCGCTTTTTCCCACGAAAAATATTGAACCCGTTCCAAACCTCGTGCTTTGAGGTCGAGGCGCAACGCTTCATCGAGGAGAACGGTGTGAATTGCTTCTGCCAGCTCTTCCACATGATACGGGTTAACTAAAACAGCCGCATTGCCGGCTACTTCCGGTAGGGAACCGGTGTTGGCGCTGACAATAGGACAGCCACAAGCCATGGCTTCCAACAGTGGGATACCAAATCCCTCAAACAGTGAGGGAAATACCAGCATGGTCGCCGCCGTATAAAGTCCGGGTAGATGGGCATAAGGGATATACCCCAGAACGTGTATCGCTTCCGACAGGCCAAGCTCGGCGATATCGGTCTGCAGCCGGGCTTGTTCCTCCGGAAAAACACCGGATAGAACCAGGTGGCAATTTTGATGACCGTATCGCGTCCGGACGATGGTCAGGGCCTCAAAGAGGCGGTGGTGATTTTTATGAGGCCAGGGATTGGCTGGGAAAAAGATAAACTGTTCGGGTAGCCGGTAGTGCGTTCTTACCTGGCCAACCAAAGCTGGGCTTATGTTTGAATTAAAGTCTGAATTCACGCCAAAGGGAATAGCGCTTATTTTTTGAGCCGGGAGGCCATATTTTTCAACCAAGCTGTTCTTGGTAAATTCGGTATCGGTAATGATGTGCTGGGCCTTTTGGGCCGAAGGTTTATAAGTTCTCTTGCGGCGGGCCAACTCTTTGCGTGAAAAGAACTCTGGGAAGTATTCGTGTTGGATATCGTGTACGGTCAAAATACAAGGTGTTTCAATTTCAAGCTGGTCAATGGTCGTGCCGGGATAGTGGAGAACGTCAAGGGGATAAGCTGCTAACTCTTTGAGCGCCGGAGACGGGATAACTTTTAGGCGGCAGAGCAAGCGTATGGATAAAGGATTGCGAGTAGGGTTGAATGATAAGGTCACCTGCTTTATGTTGGGAAAGGCGAGGTCACGGAAAAGGTCACGGTTGTGTTCGCCAACAAAAAGGGTAAATTGATTGACTTGATCAATTTGACCCAGAACGGTCACTAGATTTCGTACATAAGTCTCAATACCCCCAATTTGGCCGGGGGTTAGGAAAAGGGTGTAGATACCGATATGCATGTTCGTTCATAATTTAAGCGCACAACTTATATACCTCTAACACTTCTCGTGCTGTTTTTTCCCAAGAAAAGAGCGCCGATCGGGTCAGCGCACGCTGCTGTAAGGTGGCATGCAGCGTGTCATCAGCTTGCAAACGGGCCATAGCTGCGGTCAGCGCCTCTTGATCTAACGGGTCAATGGCCAAAGCTGCATCTCCGGTAATTTCCGGTAGGCTAGTTACGTTAGCGGTGATCACGGCCGCACCCAGACTCATTGCTTCTAATACCGGCATCCCAAACCCTTCAAAGAGAGACGGATAGACAAAGGCAAAGCAGTTTCGGTAAAGCCAGCACAGTTGGGCATCACTGACGTAACCTAACAGATGTACATCCTTTTCAATGCCTAAGTTAGTGATATATTCCGATAGACCCTCTTCCAGCCAACCTTTACCTCCCGCCATAGCCAGGGGTAAGGTGGTCAATCCTTCTCGGCGAAGGGAGGCGTAGGCTTGCAGCAGACGGCGCAGGTTTTTGCGTGGTTCCAGAGTGCCGACTGATAGCCAAAACGCTCCGGGCGGCAATTTTTTTACTTGACCATTTTGGTTATCAATGGCATTGGTTAATGCGAAGCGACTGGCTGGATATAACACTCGTATCCGTTCGGCGGGATAGTGGGGAAACGTCTCCAAAAAGTGCTGCTTAGTGTATTCTGAGATGGCAATCATCATATCTGCCCGCAGGCTGGCCTCGAAGACCCCATTAAAACAAACCAGCCGGTTCTCCTCGGTTGTAAATTCTGGATGACATACATACACCAGGTCATATAGGGTGTAAACTAGACGAGCAGTTCTGAGATCTCTAGGGCAGAAATAATTATTGGAATGAACAATGTGGGGTTCTCCCAGTTGTTTCTCAAAATCTGCAGGGGGATTGGGCCAGTAGGCTCTGGCCTGGCTGTGGGAGAAGTCCATAAAACGGCGCTCAAAATTGGGCTGTCGGACTCGAAAGGTAGTTTGTTTATGGTCGGGATCCCAGAAATCTGAGCCAAAATTAGAGTATAAAATATAATGATTATCGTGATCAAGCCGGGCTAGATGTTGAATCATAGAAAAGGCAACATAGCCGCAGCCTGCTTTGTTAGCCCCAGTTTGGCTCACATCAAAACCAATTCTCATAGGTGAACCCATTTTTGTACGGTCCGATAAAGAGGGGGCGCGGTCCAACTCCACATCAACCGTATTGCCTCACGGGGAACGTAATGATACCAGCGTAAAAAAGCGAGTGTGGAAATAGTGATGAGCAAGGTTAGAAATTTAATTTTACCGCTCGTCGTTTGACGTTGAATGCCTTTGGTTTCCACCACAGAATGGGCGTAATTAAAAATCCAGCGCTGGGGTGTTTGGCCGAGCCTTTTTTGGGTCATTTCTATGATTTCACGATGTACAGCCACCCGGCTGCCGAGCGTTTTATTGCTATCATATAACCTTGAGCCGGCCAGTATCTCATTCAGGCGAATAAATCTCGTATTGGCGCCAAGGCGCAGCCAATATTCGTAGTCCATGCAGTATTGTAGGGTGGGATCAAGCAGACCTTTCGCTTCAACGATGCGACGTCTGAAGAAAACGGCTGGTTGGCAGAGATAGCACACCTCTT
>JAGRBY010000272.1 GCA_020433835.1 Anaerolineae bacterium
ATTTAGTGTTCCTTGGTGTGCCTTCGTGGATTATCTCGCTTTGTTTGGTTCCGGCTCGTCCGGGTTAGGGTTTTGATAGATTGCGTGAAGCTGGTGGACTAATTGGCCGGACACACTGCGAAATCGAACCCAGTAAAGTAGTCAGTGGTTTGATATTCTAAGCGAGACTCTGACGTAAGACCGGGCACAACAGCAGTTAGGGTTAGCCGATTGGCTTCAGGCTCTACGGTGAGGGTGGCATCAACGGTGTTACAGGCACCATTATCTTCACAAGCAGTGAGTTTGGCTTGAACACCGTCGATAATGGGGAGATCATAGGGGGCAAGTGTTGCATCAAAGACAATTTCCTCGGCAGAAAGTATGTAATCTATTCCCCGGTATAATATTCCCGTAGCCTGATCAGCATCGGCATCGATATAAACAGCCCACTCATATTCACTAATGTGGTTATCAACGCCAGGGCGATGAAAGGTTAATGTTTCGGGCAGGTCTCGTAGGGTGAAGGAGACGGTCAACGTTTCTCCGGAGAAATTACTGTTGACTTGAACGATATCGGTTGCGGGTGAGCTGATATCATTGGCTTGATCAAGTACGGTTTCATTGAGAATGGTGCAGTTCATATTAAGAAATTCGAACATAGTGGGCGACAATATGCGTTCAACTTGGTCTTGGGGCGTCGGCACTGATGGAACAGGGGTTGGAGGGGGAAGGGCCGTGGCCAGAGCAACGCTTGCTGTCTCGGTGGCCGTTCCCAGGGTTGCAGCTAGCCAGGCGACTCCGTCTGGCGCTTCCGGGTAGCTGACCTGCCACCAACTGCTATCTTCGTTGCGCCCTATAATTTCAACGTTTGCTCCGGCTGCCAATTCACCGACTCGCTCGTAGGCCGTACCTGGCCCACTGCGCAGATTAGCGCCTGTCTCGGCTGTGAAGGAGGGCAGGGCGGTGGCTGTGGGTGGTGATGAGGTGGCCGTATTTGTGGCGGTCGGCGGTACAGGTGTAGGGGTGGCGGTCGGAGTCGCCTGGGCTTGCTTGGTAGCAGCTTCAACCGCTTTCTGGCGAGCGGCAACCGTCAAAGCAGCGCTAATCGTGGCTTCGGCGTTAGTTCTTTCGACCGCTTCAGCCGTAGCAAGCGCCTGCCGGGTGGCGGTGGCGAGAGCGGCGACCGTTGTCCCTTCGTTGCTAACGGTCTGGGTGGGTGGGTCTGAACGCAGGGGTGCAAAAGCCATAAAGCCTATCGCAAAAACGATCAAGGTTGCGGCAGCACCGAGCCACAGCGGGCGATTGCGCTTGTGGTCTTTTTCCGGAGGCGACAGAGCCACAGAAGAAAAAGGGGGGTTCTCCGCATCCAAAACACCGTCATCAAGAGGGAGGGCTGATTGCAGCGTTGGTTCCTCAGGCTGATCTGCCGTAATGCCGGATGGGATGACAGCTGTAGCCGTTCCGGCCAGCACCGACTCCAATTCCTTCTGCCAGGCTTCAACCGACTGAGAACGATACTCTGGCTTAATCTGCATCGCGTGTTCAATGGTGGCCGACACTGCCCCACTTAACTTTGGGTTGAGCAGGTGAGGAGCCTTGTAGTTAGCGTTACCCACCATCCGGCTGATGCTGTCCGGCGGCTTTTTGCCGACCAGCACGGCGTATAAAGTTGCCCCCAGTGCGTACACATCAGAAAGAACCGTAGTCCCTGAGCCGGTGTATTGTTCCGGAGGGGAGAAGCCGGGGGTGAAGGCCATGGCTCCGGTGCCGGTTCGGCTGTCGCTTTTAGCTACTTTGGCAATGCCGAAGTCAACCAGCATTGCTTCACCCTCTGGCGTTATTTTGATGTTTTGCGGTTTGATGTCCCGATGAAGAATTGGCGGGTCTTGGTGATGGAGATAGCTGACGGCATCGCAGACTTGCAAGAGGTAGGTTAGGGCTTGCGCCTCTTCCAGGGGCTGCCCCTGCTTTTGAACCATCTCCCACAGGTTCTCGCCTTCAATGAAGTCCATGACTAAATACTGTTTCCGGTTAAAGCTGAAGTGATGGATGACCCGAGGCAGGCCGGGATGGCGCAGACGGGCCAAGATGAGCGCTTCTTGTTCGAACTGCTGGATGCTATGAGCCGTCTGAAAAAAGTTTTCTTTGATAGCGACGGGGGTTTTGAGGTTGGTGTCAAAGGCGCGGTAAATGGCACCCATCCCCCCTTGAGAGAGCAAGCTTTCTATTTGATAGCGGTTTTCCAAGATTGTGTTTTTAAGTAATGCCATTGTCTCGCTCGTGCTATTTAGAAATTATTCAGGGACAGGCGGCTATATCATACCCGGCAAAATAATCGCTGGTCATAAAAACCAATCGCGAGGCGGGGGTGATACCGGGTACATTGCCGGTTAAGGTGAGTTTGCGGCTTTCGCGTTCTACAGTCATTGTGGCATCGTAAGCCTGCATACAAAAACCACTCTCCTCACATTGCCAGACAGAAGGTTCAACGCCAGTTTCAATGGGCAGTTCGTATGAAGGCGCATTTGTACTGGCGATAATTGTTTTAGCATCAAGACCGTATTCCCAGCCAGTGCCTATTTGCCCCGTCTCCGGGTTGGCGTCAACATCAATATAAGCGGCCCATTGGTATTCAACATTGCCCTGGCCTATCCCTGGGCGATTGAAGGTGAGCTGCTGGGGTATATCGCGTAAGATAAATGTTACGGATAAGGTTTCTCCCGAGAGGCTACTGCTGACCTGAAGAATGTCGGTGTAGGCTGAACTGACATCGTTGCTTGAATCGATTAGGGTCTCACCGGAAATAGGACATTTGTTGTTGCGAAAGGTTTCCATTTCTGTAGATTTGAGAATTTTGATTGTCGACTCAGGCGTTGGTGTCGAGGGGGCAATGGTTGGTGTTGGCGGAATGGCGGCTACGGCTACAGCATCTACCGCGGTGGCTGTTCCCAAATCGGCGGCTAGCCAGGCAACGCCCTGTGGGGCCGTTGGATAGCTAATTTGCCACCACCGGCTATCTTCGGTGCGACCTACAATCTCTACCGTTGCGCCGGCGGCCAACTCGCCCACGCGCTCGTAGAGCGTACCCGGCCCACTGCGCAAGTTTGCGTTTGTCTCGACCGTGATGGAGGGAAAAACGGGTGCTGGGGTTAAGGTAGAGGTAGCCGTGGGCGGAGGCGAGGTGGCGCTGGGTGTGGCGCTGGGCGGCAAGGGGGTATTAGTGGCGGTGAGAGTCGCCTGAGCCTGACGGGTAGCGGCTTCAGACTCCTCTTGCAAGGCAGCCGCCGTTAAGACAGCGCCGACTGTGGCTTCGGCGTCAATCCTGGTGGGTATCTCCGCTTCCATGATGATTGAGGGGTTGGTAGCGGTTAGGGTTGTCGTTGCTATGGTCTGAGCAGCAACTATCTTAGGCATACTATCGGAACGCATTGTCGAAAAAAGGAGAAAGCCCAAGAGCGATAGCAGAAGAATTCCCCCGAAACCGAACCATAACCGGCTATAGGTCTCTGGCGGCTGGGGGTCAGCAGAAAAAGGTGGCATAGCCTGGGTTTCTCCGCCGGGCATAGCTGACTTGAGAGATACTGTCGACCGGAGTGTCGGCTCTTCAAGGACTTCTTCTGTAGCCGGAGAAGGAAAGACGGTAGCATCGGCTAGAATTGCTTCCAATTCTTTTCGCCAGACCTCGACCGAAGCCGGACGACGGGCCGCCTGAATCTGCATAGCATGCTCGATGGCTCCAGAAACGGCTCGACTTAGAGAAGGGTTGAGTAAATGGGGCGGATGGTAGTTGCTATTACCCACCATCCGGCTGATGCTGTCCGGCGGCTTCTTGCCGAGCAGTATTGCATACAGGGTTGCCCCTAAAGCGTAGATATCCGAGCGAAGGGTCGTGCCTGCGCCGCTGTACTGTTCCGGGGGAGAGAAGCCGGGGGTGAAGGCTTGAGCACCGGTGTGGGTTCGGCTGTCGGTTTCGACCACTTTGGCGATGCCGAAATCGACCAGGACAGCCTGATTGTCTGGGGTAATTTTGATGTTTTGCGGTTTGATATCTCGATGAATGATGGGGGGGGCTTGACGATGGAGATAGCTGACCGCCTTGCAGACTTGCACCATATAAGTAAGCGCCTGGCGCTCATCGAGGGGCTGTCCTTGCTTTTGAATAATCTCCCAAAGGTCTTCACCCGCGATGAAGTCCATAACCAGGTACTGTTTCCGGTTGAAGCTGAAGTGATGGATGACTCGGGGCAAGCTAGGATGGCGCAGCCGAGCCAAGATAAGGGCTTCTTGCTGAAACTGCTGGATGCTGTGGGCAGTCTGAAAGAAGTTTTCTTTGATGGCGACGGGGGTTTTAAGGTTAGTGTCAAAGGCGCGGTAAATCGCGCCCATTCCACCTTGGGAAAGTAACCCTTCGATCCGATAGCGGTTTTCCAGAATGGTGTTTTCGATCAGTGGCATTACACCAGTCTTTCATAATAGTAGAGCTAAGCTCTAAGGCAAGATGTCTGGCCTTTACAGATATTCATCGACAAGGATTTATGGGTGCATTTTGAAAATTTCAAGAATTGTTTTCAAAATGCGCTTCTTCCCAATTGATAAGAGTCGAAATTGTTAAAAAGCTCGTATAAAATCACCCCATTATATCACGAAATTGGCTTGCATAACATGTTAAAATGGTTAGAAAATTTTACTTTAGGCAGCGTCGCTCTACGATTTTACGACAACTGATTTATTTCGTACGTGCGGACGGGATATACTTATAGACCCATCTTTTTTCAATAGACAAGAGCAGCAGACGCGTGTATAATCACTGTTGGTTTTTAGCACAAACTATTCCCCCCCGTTTTTTCTGTATAATACCTATCAAACTCTATTAACAGTCCAATAAATTGTTGACACAAAGGAGTAATAACTATGGCTGCTAAAAAAATCTTGATGATCACCGGTGATTATGTTGAAGATTACGAAAATATGGTGCCGTTTCAGGCATTGCAGGCCGTGGGCCACACGGTGCATGCCGTTTGCCCTGACAAACAGGCAGGCGACAGCGTAGCAACGGCTATACACGACTTTTTAGGGGATCAGACCTATCGCGAAATGCAGGGGCACCGCTTTACCCTTAACGCTTCTTTCGAGGACATCAACCCGGCTGATTACGATGCACTGGTTTTACCGGGTGGACGTGCCCCGGAGTACTTGCGACTTAACGACAACGTACTCGCTGTCGTGCGCCATTTCTTTGAGGCCGATAAGCCCGTTGCCGCTATCTGCCACGCGATGCAGATTCTGTCGGCGGCCAATGTGTTGGAAGGGCGAAGCTGCACGGCCTATCCGGCAGTTGGGCCGGAAGTTAAGATGGCCGGCGGTAAGTATATGAGTATTGAGGTTGATCAGGCTTATGTTGATGGCAACCTGGTTACCGCACCGGCCTGGCCGGCTCATCCGGAGTGGATTGGCAAGTTCTTGCAAGTGCTTGGCACGAAGATCGAGCTGTAAGATGATGGTGTAGTATCCTCTGTTGATTTAATGTCTATATGCGTTAAAAAATCGAGGCAAAGGGTTAACCTCTTTGCCTCGATTTTTTTGTCTCTCAGAGGTTTTCATACACAGTCGCGATCAGGAAGCAGATTTCATCGAAACCTCAAAAAATCCTCGCAACTTCTTAACAACTGTCTCCTATACTCAGTCACAAGTTAAACAAATTCACATCCGGTTCACTACCTGAATACAGTTATTTACTAAAAAGGAGACTATCATGAAAAAAATCACATTCTCACTTCTCGGTGTACTGATGCTGTTGGGGTTAGTTGCCTCGACTTGGGCTGCTACCGCTCTGGCCGGCCCGCCACGCCCCGCTCAACTATCCGGCAAGATTGCAGCGTTTCTGGCTAATCGCTGTGAAAAAGATTGGAATACCGACATCAATGCGGCGGCGGCAGATGTATACGGTATAAGCAGCACTGAGGTTGTCGATGGGCTGCATCAAGGAGCCGTGTTGAAAGAGTTAGCCGGTAACCAGGCCGAGGTCTTTCAGCTACAGGGTGAATTGATCGCGATTCAAAGCGCGAAAATCGACAAAATCGTGGAAAAGGGCTTAATCACCGAAGAACAGGCGACCAAACTCAAAAGCGCACTGCCGTTTATGGCTAATCAACTTGTAGAAAATGGGGGCGGCCCATACTGGGGTCAGGGCATGGCCGGCGGCAAGCGTTGGGGTGTCTGGCGTGATGATATTGCCGCAATCCTCAACATGGATGGTGAGTCGTTAGCGTCGGCACTGTATAGCGGTCAATCGTTAGGTGAAGTTACCGAGGAGCAAGGTGCCAGCGTCGATGAGGTGGTCGATGTTCTGCTCACGACCGCCGAAGAAAAAATCGCTATCGCCGTTGACAAAGGCTACATCGATCAAGCGCAGGCGGATAAGGTGATGTCAACGCTTGAAAAAAACGTTACCAAACTTATCTACAGCACCGGCCCCTGCTCGATTGATTTAGAGTCGCTGGATCTTGATGATATGCCCCGCTTAAAGCAGGCTATCGAAGCTGCCTCAAATAAGTAAGTGCGCATCATAAAAGCAATAGCGTGACACGTAGGGCAAACTTAAGTTTGCCCTACGTGTCATGCCAAAACCATTGCTCTTTTTGGCATCTCCGATTGAGGATTTACCAATTTTAGTTATAGTATATGTAAGCAGTCAGCTATCAGGTATCAGTGCTCAGCTTTTTATTTTGACCAAATGGTGAGCAAGTAGTAATGGCTCAAACAGTACTTTCAACCAAACGCTAAATGCTGACCGCTAAAAGCTAACCACCATGAACAGAACCATCCTCATTATTGAAGACGAAGAGAAAATTGCGCAGTGGGTTTGTACCTACTTTGAGCAAGCCCACTTTGAAGTGCAGTTGGCGCGTGATGGCCAGATTGGCCTGCAGATGGCCCAAACGCAGCCACCCGATTTAATTGTGCTCGATCTCAACTTGCCCGGTATGGACGGGCTAGAAGTGTGCCGCACGCTGCGGCGTGACCCACGAGCCAGTGTTGCCAACACCCCCATTATCATGCTTACCGCCCGTGTTGAAGAGATCGACCGGCTTATCGGCCTGGAGGTTGGGGCCGATGATTATTTGACCAAACCGTTTAGCCCCAGAGAACTTGTGGCCCGATCGCAGGCTATATTCCGCCGCATCGACCGCACTGCCGCACCTACACAGCAAGTTCTGAAAGATGGTGATTTAGTGGTTGAGGTCGATGCCCATCAAGCGATGCTGGCCGGCCAGCCGCTTGATCTCACCCCCAGCGAATTTGCCGTGCTGGTAGCCTTGCTTGAACATCGAGGCCGCACCCTCAGCCGCTCGCAGCTTATTGAGCTGGCTTTGGGTCACGATTATGATGGTATGGAGCGGACAGTCGATGTTTATGTACGCGGCTTGCGGCGCAAGATTGAGGCCGACGCGACCAATCCACAACGTATTTTAACGGTGTTTGGAGTAGGCTATCGCTATGCGTAAGTGGATTTCCGGCTGGAGATTACGTGATCACCTTATTGCCAGCTATCTGCTCGTTATCATCATCACCATCACCGTTATTGCCATCGTTGTTGGGCTGTTGGGCCTGCCACGTTTGGAAGACGTGCTGGTGTTAAACAGCCGCCGGCAAGCCTTTCAACTCGCGCCCCTATTTGCCGATTATTACAGCCGCAGCCACGCATGGGATGCCGTTATCCCGCTTATCCACGCCACCAACCAGCCCCTGCCGTCCAATCTGGTCACCGATGTTAATCCGGTTGCTTATCCCCGTCAGTTTGATCTGCCGGTCGAAAGACTGACAACACCCAACCAACTGATCATCACCGACAATAACTATCGTGTTGTGGCCGACAGTCATCAAAAACTCAAACCCGGCCAAGCGCTGCCAGAGGATTTAACTATCTTGGCCGTACCTATCAATGCCCAAGGTGAAACTATCGGGCAACTTATCTTTGTCCCTAACTTCGGTAGTGATTTAACGCCTCTGGCGACCGTTGCTTTGCGGCGCACCTTACTCGGGGCCGGGCTGCTGGCCGGCATAATGGCTTTGGTAACCAGCTTTTTTTTGGCGAGAAATCTAACTGCTCCCCTTTTAGCGCTCAACCAGGCTGCTCGACAACTGGCCGCCGGTCAATCGCCCGAGCTGCCGCCCGTTCGCAACCAAGATGAAATTGGCGAACTAACGGCTACGTTCAACCATATGGTCGATGTCTTGGCTACGCAGCGGCGACTGCGCCAGCAAATGGTAGCCGACATTGCGCACGAGCTGCGCACCCCACTGAGCATTATGCAGCTTGAGCTAGAAGGATTAGAGGACGGGCTGCAAGAACCGGAGCAGGCTACCCGTTCCTTGCACGGCGAACTCAAGAAATTAGAGCAGCTTATTGAAGATTTACGCCTGATTTCGCTGGTCGATGCCGGTGGACTTCAGCTCGAAAAAGAAACGGTTGAACTCGATGACTTTCTACCCACTGTGGTCAAAAGTTGGGAAAAGCAGCTCGACAAACAGCAGATTACAGTCGCTCTCGACATTGCTCCCAATCTCCCACCCCTTCAAGCCGATACGAGACGCTTAACCCAGGTGTTGAATAACTTAATCGGCAATGCTATCCGTTATACCCCGTCGGCCGGTAACCTTACCATCACAGCCCAAGGGCAGTCGCAAACCATTCTCATCACGCTGACCGATACCGGTCCTGGCATTGTGGCGGAAGATTTACCCCACATTTTTGAACGCTTCTACCGGGCCGATCAATCACGCACTCGCAAAACCGGAGGCAGCGGGTTGGGGTTGGCTATCGCGAAGCAGCTCGTCACCCTGCACGGCGGTCACATTTGGGCCGAAAGCCAACCGAACCAGGGAACGACATTTTACATTACCTTACCGGCGGCCCTCGGATAATTGTCCTGAAAAATGCGACCTTTTTTAGCTACAACTACGCTTCTGTCACAAAATGGCTCGATACTGCATAAAGTAGTGCCAAAATTATTCTCGTAAAAAAATGAGGGTAGCACAACATTAAACCGTGAAGAGAAGTAAAGAACCCAGGTTTTT
>JAGRBY010000273.1 GCA_020433835.1 Anaerolineae bacterium
GGAATCCGGAAATCGATCCTTATATTCCCGTTAATTATAGTCCGTTAACGATTGAGAAAAAAAATCGGGATAAAACAGCTCTCCGAGACCAACTGTTGTTGCGTCAAGATTTCAAACCGATTGTATCCTATGTAGGCCGTCTTGATGCCCAAAAAGGCGTACACCTCATTCGGCACGCCATTTTTTATGCCCTTGATCAAGGTGCCCAATTTGTCTTGCTTGGTTCTAGCCCCGATGCGAGTATTAATGCCGACTTCTGGCAACTGAAAAATCACCTGAATGATAACCCTGATGTTCATTTGGAATTAGGCTTTGATGAGGAGTTGTCCCACCTTATCTACGCCGGTTCAGATATGATGATTGTGCCCAGTGTATTTGAACCCTGCGGTCTTACCCAAATGATCGCCCTTAAATATGGCACTGTTCCTATCGTTCGAGCGGTCGGCGGTCTCGTCGATACGGTCTTCGATCGCGATTTCTCTAACAAACCCATTTACGAACGCAACGGCTACGTCTTCCACCAAATTGATCACGATGCTATCGAGTCGGCCATGAGCCGGGCGATTGGCTTGTGGCGCGATTTCCCCGGCGAATTCTACAAACTTCTTGTCAACGGTATGAAATACGATTACTCTTGGAACCATTCAGGGGGGAAGTATTTAGAAATATATGAATATATCCGGCATAAGTAACCCGGTAAGTACGTTGGCAACATCATGATGATGATCCCTTTATAAAGTGTTAACAAACGCAAAAATGCGTTGGCAACAGGGTGGTTGCTATTGGCTGCCCTCTTTTTAGTCCGTACTGTTTCTATTCTTTGTATGGTTGGTTGTGTTTACGAGGTTGTAATCAGACACAATCGCCACAAATAGGAGGTTTCTTGTTATGAGTGAACTTCAAGAATATATTGGTGAATTGCCCAATATTTCAGGTTCGGAAGATGTTATCGACAAGGTAGTACAAGAGAGTCAGGGAAAAACAGTTTTCCTTAATGACAGCGGGATAGATTTCGGCAGTATTCGCAGCGCGGTTTCGGTGGCGCTGCATATGCAGCAGCCCCTAATTCCGGCCGGCGGGAACGATCTTCATACCGCAGAAATTATCAGCAATCTCAAATATATGATGGATAACCAGGGCATTGGCGATAACCACAACGCGCCGGTGTTTCATTGGTGCTACAAACGGATGGGCGAATTTATTCCCCAGTTATTCGATGAAGGTAAACAGCCCCGTGTCATGCTGGAATATTCCGGCGTGTTATTTCATGGTTTACGCAAAATGGGGCTGCACGATGTCATCGACAGTTTGAACCATATCACCAATCACCCTAACTATCGACGCGGTGTCGAATGGCTTGGTGCTTCGTGGGGGCACGCGGTTGCACCCTCAACGCCGGTTCAAGATTATCGGCTGCACGTTAAAGCCTGGCAGCATCACTTTGCCGCTATCTTTGGCCTTGAGGCTTTGAGCCGGGTGCGAGGCTTCTCTCCGGCGGAGATGGCTTTGCCCAACCATCCCGATATAGCCTATGAATTTGTTAAAACGCTGAAAGATTGTGGCTACCAGTGGGTTTTGGTTCAGGAGCACACCATCGAGCAGCCGGAAAACGGCTGGACGCCACAGCGTCGGCATTTCCCCCATCTGTTAAAAGCGACCAACTCTAAAGGCGAAACCGCCTCGATTATCGCTATCATCAAAACGCAGGGCAGCGACACCAAACTTGTAGCCCAAATGCAGCCGTACTATGAAGCCAAAGGCTTATCTCGCGAAGATTTAGCCGGGCAGTCGATACCGCCGCTGGTCACCCAAATCGCCGACGGCGAAAATGGCGGCGTGATGATGAACGAGTTCCCCCACAAATATTTCGAGGTCGTCCGTGAGTCCTCCTGGTCGGAAGTGCCGCTGGTCAACGCAACTGAATATCTGGAGTACCTGTTTGCCACCGGATTAACCGAAAGCGATCTCCCGGTTGTCCAACCCATCAAGCAAAAGCAAATTTGGGAGAACTTCAAACCCGGTGACGGCCCTGACAAACTGGCTAAAGTCATTGAAAAGCTGAAGAAAGAAGATCACCAATTCCATATGGACGGCGGCAGTTGGACCAACAATATCTCCTGGGTACAGGGCTACGAAAACGTGCTTGATCCGATGGAAAAAGTAAGCGCTCTGTTCAGCGAAAAAGTTTTGGAGCCTGATGTTGCCACCGATGACCCGCGTTACCGTAACGCGCTGTTTCATTTGATGGCCTCGCAAACCAGTTGCTATCGCTACTGGGGCCAGGGCATTTGGACCGACTATGGTCGTGAAATTTGCCGCCGCCTGGAAGATATCCTTAACTACGATTTTAACGACGCGCCTGCGCCGGCCAAGGCTTCAAAGAAGTCTGCGTCTAAGAAAAAAACAACGGCCAAAACAAAATAATCTTAAGAACTTTACTGTCAAAGCCCCGAACTTTCGGGGCTTTTTTTTTGACCCAAATATGACTGCCTATTGATACTTTCTTCACAAGTGTTATAGCTCTATTTTGAGGAAACTTACGAATGCGCTACAATTCTAAAATGTCAACCTAGAGAGAAAGGAACTAAAAATTGGCAACGGTAACAGTTGATGGGGCAACGATAGCCTATGAAAACCACGGCGTAGGTGAACCGCTCCTCTTTATCCACGGAATTTACTCTTCTAAACAACAATGGGCTCAGCAAGTTGATTATTTCAAAGACAAATATCAGGTCATTACCTGTGATTTGCGCGGCCACGGCCAATCGTCGATTACTCCCGATCCGTACTCGGTCTCACAGTTTGCCGGTGATTTGATTGGGCTGATGGATGAACTGGGTCTGGAGAAAGTGACCTGCGTCGGCCACTCATTTGGCGGGTTGGTGGCCCAGGAAATGGCATTGAGCTATCCGGAGCGCATGAAAGGCATTATTTTAGCCGAAACCTTGTATGGTTTGTCTTCAACGCCATGGGATGCTGCCGCCGGAGTGGTCTGGAATATTTGGTTGCCGAAATTATTCGGGGTAAGCAACTTCACTGATGTTATGTCAAACTTTTTCGGGATGTTCACGCCGGGCGGCACCGCTTATATTCACAACGAAGTTAGTCGACACCTTAAAGACCAGGCTAATCAAGAAAACATTATGATGGCTTCTTTGATGTTTGACAGCCGCTGGCGGCTGCACCACATCAACTGCCCCACCTTGTTAATGATCGGGCAGTATCCTCATATTCCACTGGTTTATATGCACAACTGGGAAATGTATTGGCGTATATATGGGGCCAAACTGCGAATTATTCCTAACGCCGGACATTTGCTGTTTTGGGACAATCCCGAGGCATTCAATCGAGAGATGACGAAGTTTCTGGCAACGCTCAATTAGCGTTGTGATTTGGTAGGAGATTGGAGATTAGGCGATAAGGAGAATTGCAAGGTCAATCTCCCAATCTCTAATCTCCTCATCTCAATTTTTAGCAGTGATTATTTTCCACTCCTAAATTTGCACATCTTCTTCAGCCCAATACGGCTCACGCATAACGCGCTTGAGCGTTTTTCCGGCAGCGTTGCGAGGGAAATCGTCCATAATAACCACCTCACTGATGCGCTGGTAGCGGGCTTCGACCTTATTATTGACCCACGTTTTTAATTCTTCGGCTGTAATGGCGTCGGCTTGGTTTAGGATAACTGCTGCCAAAGGTGTTTCGCCCCATTTATCGTGGGGAACGCCAAAGACGGCCACCTCGCGAACAGCCGGGTGTTGCACTATCACTTCCTCGATATCCTTCGGGTAGACATTAACTCCGCCGGAAATGACCAAATCCTTTTTGCGGTCAACAAGATAGAGATAGCCGTCTTCATCTACGTAGCCCAGGTCGCCACTTCGAATCCAGCCATCGACCACGGTTTCTTCGGTTAAATCGGGCCGTTTGTAGTAGCCCAGCATCTGGATAGTGCCGTGGCCGGCAATCTCGCCGACCTCACCCACAGCAGCTTCATCACCGTCATCGGTAAAGATTTTTATATCGAAGAAAGGTGGCGGTATTCCAACCGAGTCGAGCTTTTTCTCAGCATCGAACTTGTCTAGTATGGTGACAAACCCTTCCGTTAGGCCGTACAGTTCATAAAATCGGCAGGGTAGATGCTTATCCAACAGCTCTTTATAGCGGTTATGCAGCGGAGCGCCAATCGAGCCGATCATTTCCAACGACTGTAACGCTTCGGCGGAGAAGTTGGGAGCATTGAGTATGGCAATAATCTGCGATGGCACCAGCATAACGTGGGTTACTTTTTCACGCTCGATAGTTTCAATAAAGTCGACAGGATCAAACTGCTGGTGCAAAATAAAGGTGGCCCCCACAAAAAACGCGGGGATATACGTGACAAACGCCCCGTTAAAAACAAGCGAGCCAGTATGCAGCACCACACTTTCGGGCATAATCCGGAATGATTGGGCAAAGGACATCCCATACATAGCGCGAATGTGGTGGGTGTGCATAATGCCTTTGGGCAGGCCGGTGGTGCCGCTACTGTACATGATATTGTACAGATCGTGGCTGTTGACATCGATACCTCCCGGCTCGATGCCGCTGACCGCGTTGATCAGCGTTTGATAATCGTGGTAACCGGTCATACCCTGCACGTCGGTTAAGATGTAGCGATTGGCTGCCACCGCCGGCAGTTTCGGTTTAATGGGATTTAAGACATCAATAAAGGCCGAATTGGTAATTACCATCACCGCATCGGAGTCGCGTAGTAAGGTGGTTAGCCCCTGACCGCGCAGTAGCGGGCTAAGCGGTACCACAACCGCCCCAATTTTAGCCACCGCCCAATAGATATCCAACAGCTCCAGGCAATTGGGTAGGATAATAGCAATTTTATCCCCTTTGCGGATACCCATACCAAACAGCGCGTTAGCCAGCCGATTAACGCGGTGGTTAAAATCTTTCCAGGTCAAACGATGGTTGCCGACAACAACGGCAAGATGATCCGGTCGATAGCGTGCATGACGTGTTACCAAAGAGCCGATATTCATTATAACCCCCGGCAACGCGTGGTAAAGGTAACTCTGGTCGATTTATCCATAGTTATTTATCCCCTTACTCCTTTGAAAATAAGATTTGTGGGACAAACTTAAGTTTGTCCTACGTGATTTTCATTCCCGATGTCGTCTCACTGAGACTGTCTGACTCCTTTGGAAATGATTTAATGGCGTTATATTTTGTGAGATAGTTGGCAAGTGAAAGTCAGGTGGCGTGGCGCGTTGATAGTATTGTGTTACGAGGTAAATTTCTGATAGGTTTTCACAAAGTAAGGCGGAATTTTACCCCAAATTGCTCAGGATTCAAAGTCTTGCCCCATGGAATAGGACGTTGTGATGAAAAAAAATGTACACCCACTATACTGTAAGGCATCGTCAAAAACACTACTCAGACGACCAGTTTGTGACCTAGACAGGTGAGTAGTTTAGGTTTATCCAACTTCAATCGTTCTTTAGCATTTTGACCATATCTCTATCTTGATTAAAATTTCATCATCTTGATGACTTGCTCCTCTCTTTTATAACGCCAACGACTTCCAACCTTTAATAAAAATAGGAGTTATCGATGACAAAGGTCAATGTTGAAACTATGTTCGCTAAGGCCAAGGCCACCTATCCTGAACCCTACCGTGAGGGTGACACCGTTTGGGAATTGGTTGATGCCTACGTTGCCACAAAAAATTATGCCTTCGATGGGCAGTTGGTTTTGCAGTCGCGCGTAGAAAAAGACGGCAAGAGCGCGTCGGCAACAACCTATACAAATTATATGATCGATGAAGAGGAAATGGAGTAACAACGATGTACATTGGTGATTACCTTGGGCGGCGCACTATCTACAGCCCCCAAGCTCCGGCCATTTTGGACACTGGCAAAACTCCGGAACTACGCCTAACCTACGCCGAGATGAACACACGGGCTAACAAGCTGGCTAATTGGCTTAAAAGCGAAGCCGGCGTCCAAAAAGGCGACCGCATAGCCATTTTAGCCCAGGACTGCGTCGAGCATCTCGATCTCTTTTTTGCCTGCGGTAAAATGGGCGCTATCCATACCGGCCTTAACTGGCGGCTTCACTGGCGAGAACTCTTAGCCATCATCAACGACGTCACGCCGAGTGCTATCGTCTATGATGATGCCTTCAAAGACGTTGTGGCTGAATTAGTCTCGGCCGATACTTCCGTCAAAAAATGGATTCATATCGATGGTGATGGTGTCGACGGCAGCGTTTATTTCAACGCCATCCTCGAAACCGCTTCCGACACCGCAGTCACGTGCGAAAGCCTGGAAGCGGAAGATATCGCGGCGCTGCTCTTTACCGGTGGCACTACCGGCCTGCCCAAAGGGGCGCAGATTAGCCACCGCCAGATTGCCTGGAACGGTTACAATACCGTTATCCACGACCTGGGCCACGGCGATATTTACCTCAATGTCTTTCCCATGTTCCATGCCGGCGGTTTGTTTGCCTACACCTTGGCCCAAACCATTTTTGGTGGCATGACCATTTTGATGAAGCGCTTCGACCCCGAAAAGGTGCTGGCTACCATCGAGCGCGAAAAAGCAACCATCTTTGCCGCCGTACCGGCCATGTACCAGATGCTAACCCAGGCCCCCAACTGGGCCGAGACTGATCTCAGCTCGCTGCGCTTCTGCACCAGTGGTGGCGCGCCGCTGCCGGTGCCGTTGGTTGAGCAGTACACCGAGCAGAAAGGCATTCGCTTCAAGCAAGGGTTCGGCATGACCGAGTTTGGCCCCGGCATCTTTGCCCTTTCGCCCGAAGATGCCATCCGTAAGGCCGGTAGTATCGGGCGGCCTAACTTTTTTGTCGATGCCCGCATCGTTGACCCCGAAACCAACAAGCAACTCGGTCCCAACCAGGTCGGCGAGTTGCTGCTCAAAGGCCCCAGCATTTCTTCAGGCTATTTTAACAACGCCGAAGCCTGGGCCGCGGTTGTCGATGACGACGGCTGGCTGCACACCGGCGATTTAGCCAAACACGACGAAGAATGGTACTTCTACATCGTAGACCGCCTCAAAGATATGTTTATCTCCGGCGGCGAAAACGTCTACCCGGTCGAAGTCGAGTCGGCGCTGTATAAGCACCCGGCCGTGCTGCAATGTGCTGTCATTGGCGTGCCTGACGACAAATGGGGCGAGGTCGGCAAAGCCTGTGTGGTCCTTAAGCAAGGCCAAACCGCTACCGAAGCGGAGTTGCTGCAGCATTTGCAGGATAACCTGGCCCGTTATAAAGTTCCCAAGTCAGTCGAATTTATGGACGCTTTGCCCATCTCCGGCGCGGGTAAAATCCTCCGTCGCGAACTGCGCAGCCAGTTTGTTGAATAAGGCGTTTCTAAAATCTTACACAATTCTTATAACCAAAGGATATAATACAAAAACAATGAACAACTTCCCTTTACTACCCGGCATCACCTCGACGTTTATCGACACACCCCGTCTTCGAACCCATCTCCTCACCAGCGGAGCCGAATCCGGCCCTATTGTTATCTTTGTACACGGCAACATCGTTTCAGCCCGCTTCTGGGAAGAAACAATGTTGGCTTTACCATCTCACTTTCGGGCAATGGCGCTCGATATGCGGGGTTTTGGTCAGTCTGATGGGGCAGCGGTTGATGCTACGCGCGGGCTGCGTGATTTCGCAGATGATCTGCACAGCCTGATCGAAACGTTGGAACTCCCGGCGGCGGAGACCTCGCTGCACCTGATCGGCTGGTCGATGGGTGGTGGCGTCAATATGCAGTACGCCATCGATCACCCCAGCCTGGTTACGTCGCTGACGCTGATTGATCCGATATCGCCGTACGGTTTCGGCGGCACCAAAGATGCCAACGGCACGCCTTGCTGGCCCGATTATGCCGGCTCGGGCGGCGGCACCGTCAATCCCGAATTTATCAAGCACTTGGCCGCCGGTGACCGCACGTCCGACACCGACTTTTCGCCGCGCCGCATTCTCAACGATCACCTCTTTAAACCGCCGTTCCGGGCTGCGTCCGAGCGCGAGGAGGTGTACGTCGAAGGGTTGCTGCAAACTAAAACCGGCGAAGATAACTATCCCGGCGATGTGGCTACTTCCGAAAATTGGCCCGGTGTCGTGCCCGGTACGAAGGGGGTGGTCAACGCCATGTCGCCCAAGTATGTCAATCTTAGCGCCTTTGCCGCTGTTACGCCCCGGCCCGATGTTCTGTGGGTGCGCGGCGAAAGCGACATCATCGTGTCCGATACATCCGCCTACGACTTTGGTTATCTGGGCCAATTGAATATCATTCCCGACTGGCCCGGCGATGCCGTCTATCCGCCCCAGCCGATGGTGGCCCAAACGCGAGCCGTACTTGACAGCTACCAAGCCAACGGCGGTCGCTACCGCGAGGAAGTTATTGCCGATGCCGGCCACTCGCCGCACATCGAGCAGCCGGAGGCGTTTCAAAAACTACTTTTTGAGTTTTTAAGTTCGTAGAGTCTGTAGAGTCTTTAGAGTTCATAGAGTTTGTAGAGTTCGTAGAGTTGAGTGAGAAATGTTTCTATATTCATAACTCCATAAACTCCATAAACTCCAAAACTTACCGAAGGAGCATTTAATGTCTGACCAAAACAAAGACCAACCCGATTTCGATCCGCTGGCGATGTGGAAAGAATGGCAAACGGCCAGTCTCAACACCTGGTCTAAAATTATGTCTGAAACCGTCTCCAGCGAAGATTTCGCCCAATCGATGGGCCAATCGCTCAACGATTATCTGGAAACCACCATGCCGGTCCGGCAACAGGTCGAAAAAGCCATCGAGCAATACCTGCAGCAGATGAACATGCCCAGCCGCCAGGAGGTCGTCAGCATCGCCGAACGTCTCACCCAGTTAGAGCTACGCGTCGACGACATGGACGCCAAAATGGATGACATGCTCGACCTGCTTAAAGGCATCAAACAATCGCTCGACAAACCCGAAAGCTAAACGCTATCAGGACTTGCGCGTATAGAACAATTTGCTAAATTGTTCTACAAACTGCGTAAGC